>JAOZPW010000093.1 GCA_029932545.1 Thermoanaerobaculales bacterium
AGAAGCCTGCGCGACTTCCTCAAGTGGGCCTATGACAACTGGCCGGAGCCGAGGCCTCGTTTCGTATTGTTGGCCGGGGATGCCAGCTGGGATTTCAAGAACCTGACGGCAGATGATTCCCACTACGCAGACTGGACCTACCGGCCTGGAGAGGCCAACAATTTCGTCAAGAACTCATCCTCGTCGTATGAGGACATGGCCGACATCAACCATCGTAACCTGGTGCCAACATGGGGTTATAGGACATCCCAGGGACATGCAGCCAGTGACAACTGGTTGGTCTGTGTCGACGGAGACGATATCTATCCAGACATGGCGGTCGGCAGGATTCCGGTTACGGAGCCGGACGAAATGGGCGTCGTGGTTCAAAAGACAATCGCCTATGCAGATCACGGACCGAAGGGATCGTGGCGGAAGAATCTCCTGTTCATCACCAACGAAAGCATGGGTTTTCAGCGAGCCAGCGATACGACGGCGGAGGTCTTCGAAAACCGTGGTTACACAGCCCAAAAGATCTATCCCAACCACGAGGAGACGGCCAACGAAGAACACACCCAGAGTATGGTCACAGCCTTCGACGAAGGGCTGCTGATGGTTCAATTCCTCGGGCATGGTGGACGCTACATCTGGCGAACTGGCCCTCCGGACCTCAAAAAGAATCATGATCTCTTCACCCTGGAACACCTGGACACCCTTGCGGTGACCGAAAAACTGCCCTTCGTCATCAGCCTGACCTGTTACTCGGCTCCTTTCGACCATCCGACTGCTGATTCTATCGGTGAGAAACTCCTCAGGCTAGAGGGGAAAGGCGCGATCGGCGTCTTTGCGGCCTCGTGGCGCAACAGTCCGTCATCGAATATGGGCCGCATTGTCATGGACGAGCTTACGACTCCAGGGGCGACAATCGGTGAAGCCCTTATGAGGGCAAAACATCGCCTTCGAAGTCCGATTCTGGTTGAGACCTACAATCTTCTGGGCGACCCGGCGATCAACCTCAACCTTTCGCCCGACGTTGAGCCGCCGGTCTCCGAGGAAGAACGACCCTCGAAAGCGGACGAAAAACAAAAGAAATCCAAGAAAGACCGGTAGAAATCAAGGCCGATCTCGCCGAAGGAAGCCAGTGTGCCACCGATACAGAAGGAAAGGACGAAAAATGAGACGAACGACATACGGCAGTGTGATCCTCATGATGGTCATAGTCACGCTTGCCTGGAGTTGTACAAGCGTTGCGCCTCCTGGGTCCAACGCCGGAGCGGACGGCACCGCCGATACGTCCAATGTCGAGGCCAAGGATGAGGCGCTGAAGAATTCCCTGAAGTGGACCACGGCCAGCGAGGTGGAGAACTTCGGTTTCGATATTTTCCGGAGTGAAAGTGAAGAGGGCCCCTTTGAAAAGAGGACCAACGATCCTTTGCCCGGCGCCGGTACCACCGACGAACCACAGTCCTACCTCTGGGAGGATTTCGACATCAAGAGGGGCAAGGACTACTACTACTACATCGAGAGCATCTCAATGGCCGGCGTCAGGGAACAATTCAGTCCGATCATCAAGGCTCCGGCGAAGTAGTTATCAGCTCAGCCTCGTGCAAAAAGCCACAAAGAGAGAGACAAAAGGGGCTGCTGGGACTGCGTCCTGGAGCGCGGGGCTCCCGCCCCGCATCGTGACGGTCAGAATATTGCAACTAGCTAAGGTGGCAGCTCTCAGTTGGACAAAGGTACCCTTGGGTCCGAGCGGCCCTGATGAATGGGAATCCAGTATCAAGTATCGAGTATCAAGTATCTGTTCTGTAGTGCGCCTCGTCTTTTCGGAGATGATGACGCAAGAGTTGATGACGATATGAAACGCCGCTCCTTCGGCCGGGTCGGAGAGTGGGCCGCACTGTTGTGGTTACTCATCCGGGGTTACCGTCTAAGGCACCGGAACTGGAGGGGTCCGTCGGGTGAGTTGGATCTGGTAATGAGTCGTCGTGGTGAGATTGTGTTTGTCGAGGTCAAGGCTCGCTCGAGTGGAGATTTCGGAGGGGCTCTGGGCGCCGTTAACCGCTCAAAACAGGCCGCGCTGGCCCGGACTGCCTCCGCCTACCTCAGCCGTTTCACGTTGTGGGACCGGCCGTGCAGATTCGACGTGATCGCCATCGAGAGAACAGGCCGTGGCCCAGGTTTTAGAGTCACCCATCAAACCAACGCCTTTCAGCCGGATCTGGGTCGCCGCATGTGACGGTACCAAGAGGGCATACGCACTCAAGGGAGAACCGCGCGCGAAGGCGCAAAGAGGAGAACGAAGGCAGTTTTCTCGCAAAGAACGCAAAGGGAGACTGGGGTAGCTTCATCATTTATCCTCTTCTTGGCGTCCTTTGCGATCTTTGCGAGAGGAAATTGTGTTTCTTTGTGGTCTTGGCAAGGGGTTTGTTCCTCGTACCAGCCCGCCCAATCAGTTACCTCACCGATGGGGCCGCCTTCTTTCCAGTTTCCAGTTTCAGGCCTCAGCCCTCAATCCAACAAGTGCTCACTGATATACGTGAACTTACCCTTGTTGACGAGGCCGAAGCTCTCTTCGAACTCGTTGATCATGCGGGAAACGGTCTCGCGGCTGGTGCCGATCGAGTGGGCGATATCGGTATGAGTCGGCCTTCGGACGACGATCCAACCGTTGCCCAGTTTCTGGCCGTGATCCCGCGCCAGATCCAAAAGGTACCGAGCCAGGCGGCCCGCGACGTCCATGTAGGCCAGGCTCTCCATCTTGGAGTTGGCCCGGCGTAACCGTCTCGACAGGATGGCCAGTAGTTTTTTGGAGATGCTGGGGGTTGAAGTGAGCATCTGGTGAAAGTCCTTGCGGCGGATCGTCAATACATCCACCTGTGACGCCGTGATAACGGCCGCAGATCGTGGTGCCGACTCGAGGAGGGCCATTTCCCCGAAAACTTGTCCGGCGCCCAGAATGGTCAGGATGAAGTCCCGACCGTCGGTCGACGTGACGACGATTTTGACCTTGCCGGTTGCGATGATGTAGACGGCATCCGCAGGGTCACCCGCACTGAAAATCGTCTCGTCCTTGGCCAGGGAGCGCAGTTGTACCACGCCCGCCACATGGGCCAGTTCCTCGTGGTTCAGGTCGGAAAAGAGATCGACCTTTGAAAGAAGGGAGGTGACGTCCTGGCTCATGTGTCGGACCTTGCATTGACGGAAAGGAGGACCTCAACAAGGTCCATGCCCTGGACCGGCTCCTCGATCACGCTACAGCCATCATTGCGGCTCAGTCCCGGCTCGCACCATAACGGAGCTGAAAATCCGGAAATGTGGCACGTTGCTTCAATGGCCGATTTGCTTTCTCCACGGGTCACCGCCCGCTGTCCATGAAAGAGCATGGCCACCTTGTCGACGGACATGATGTGCAATCGAGTGGCGGTCAGAATTGCCCTTTGGGAGGGGAGGTCGATGACATCAGTCAACAGAGGCGTGGCGCCACCGGCCTGAACCTCGAGGGATGGGACCATCGCCACAAGGATCACGGCCAATTGTTCCCTGGTCACGGCCTTTGAGTAGACAGCCTCGTGAACGTACGGTGGCAGGATGGAAATCCGCCACATCAGCTGTGCCCTTCGCAGTGCCCTGTCCTTGGCCGGATGGTCGGCGGGAAGTGCCCCGAGCAGATCCATCGCGTGCTGCCAACGCCCCTGGGCGGATGCCATATCGGCTCTCAAAACCAAGGCCTCGGGAAGAGATCCCAATCGGGAGAGAGCTGCCTCGGCCTCCGGTCCCTGCTGGAGCTGCAACAGCGATTCGGCCCGAGTCAGAAGGGCGGCCTGGTTGTCCGGGTCGAGAGCCAAGGCCTGTTCGATGGTAGAGAGGGCCTCCATCGGTTGTCCGGCCGTAAGGGTCTCGCGGCCTCGTTCGATGCGATCGTCGACCCAGCGTTGTTGAAGGTTCTTGCTTCGACGTGCGTAGGGGCCTGACGGCCACAACTGAGAACTTCGATGGGCTGAGCTCAGGGCTACGGTTTCGTTCCCTTGTAATTCTGCAGCCATCGAAAGGGTTACCCAACCGGCAGCGTACTGGGGGTATTCGTCGACGAAGTCCTGCAGCCGCTTCTGGATATCGGCGGATGGCCCTTCGACAAGGGTGACCTGAAGTCTGAGAAGCTCGGTCTGTGGACTTCCGAACCGGGCAACGGTTGTCCTGGCATCTGTGACCCTTCCGGTCAGAAGCTCTCCCCATGCCTCGCCGACAGCTTTCCGCTCGGTCGAGTCGATCGGTTGTCGCCCCGGTCCGGAAAGTGGAAAGGGAACATCAATCGTCAGCCGTGTCCCGGAAGTTGTGGCCGGAGGCGGAGCACTGGTCTGACAGGCAGTACTTACCAGCAGTGCCAAGCCCAGAAAGACTGACGCGCTTGAACGGTATCGGTTCATGGTGCCCATCAAATCAATTGCCGGCATTCAGCGTCTCAGCTCGGAGGGTGGGACCGCAGAGATGCTGGCGATGGAATGTTTGAATACGATCTGTTCCTGCCCCTCATGTTCCAGAATAATAGCGAAGCGGTCAAATCGCCGCAAAATTCCGGTCAGGCGTTTGCCGCTGGCCAGGTAGACATGGATGGTTTGTTCTTCCTTACGAAGTTGATAAAAGAACGGATCCTGGATGTTGATCGTATTGCCTGCGGGTTTGGTCATATGAGGCCCCCTCGATGTCGACGACGGGTTGAAGATTCTTCCAAGCTGTTTTGAGTTTTGGTTCCGGCCGGAGGCGTCATTCCGACGAATCCCGACCAGAGTTCGCACACGGCACCGGCACCGCCATTTTCAAGCGGGGGAACCCAGTGAAGGCTTTCTTCCCCCCTTAGCCATGTCAGTTGTCGTTTTGCCAGTTTCCTGCTGGATTTCTTGGTCCGTTCAACGGCTTCTTCTCTATCTATTCGGCCCGACAGCATGTCGACAGCCTCTCGGTAGCCGATAGCTTTCAGCGAATGGCTGTCACTGGGTATTCCAGAGTCAAGGATCTTCTTCACCTCCTCAACCAGTCCACCGGCAAACATCGTATCGACTCTGATATCAATTTTAGCATAGAGGTCCGGCCTCTGACGGTCGGGTGCGGTCAGGAGAGCATTGTAACGAGAGGTCTTCTGGTGACGTCGCCAGTGGGCAGAAATCGGTTCTCCGGAGAGTTCTCCAACCTCCAGGGCTCGGAGAATCCGTTGTCGGTCGGCCGGACCGATCTGAGCCGCTGCCTCGGGGTCAAGATTGACCAACTTCTGGAAGACGCTCTGACTGTCCAGGTCCCAGTCACACTCAAGGCGAGCCCTGAGATCGGGGTCGTGGGGAGGAGACGGAAAAAGCCCGAACAGCAGGGAGCGAATGTAGAAATTCGTACCTCCTACCACAACGGGCACCCGCTTGCGTTCGAGAATACCGGTGATGGTCTTGTCCGCGGTGCCGATAAAATCGCCCGCTGAGAAGGGTTCGGTCGGATCGAGGATGTCCAGCAGGTGATGTGGGATCCCCCGCTGAACTTTCGCGGATGGTTTGTCGGTTCCGATGTCCATGCCCCGGTAGACGGCAAAGGCATCGGCAGAAACTATCTCTCCGTCCAGCCGTTCGGCCACCTCGACGGCGAGACCGCTTTTCCCCGATCCGGTCGGTCCCATGATGATGAGGATGTTCTCCACTCACTCTCCTGGTGCTCCGATAGGCGAAGCGATTCTTGGGTTACAGGGTACAGGGGGTGAACACCCAACGTCCAACGTTCAACTTTGAACTTCGCGCCCGAAGGCTGATGGCAATGGAATAGGTGCGGTCGATGCGCAACGGTGAACGTTGACGACTCCCGTGTGTGGAATCACGACACCGTTGGCATCGAACTCAGCAATTCAGACAACCGCTGACAAGAAACGCGTACTTCAAAGTTGGACGTTGAACGTTGAGCGTTGGACGTTCATCTTGTTTCCGTATACCCCTGCCACTGACCGTCATCGGTCACCAGGGCCCCACATCGCCCGTCTCGTGCCGGGTAGATGAACGGGATATCCCGTCCCGACAGCCTGTCCAGGGTGGTTGGGTGTGGATGGCGGTGCCGGTTCCTCGGGCCGGCAGGAATCAAGACCAGAGAAGGCGAGACGGCGTCAAGGAAACCGTCCGAGGTTGACGACGCGCTACCGTGGTGGGCTGCAAGCAGGACATCGGCAGCCAGGTTCGAGGTTCGCGCAAGAACCCTCTCAACATTGGATCCGATGTCGCCGGTCAGTACGATCGCCCCAGAGGACATTCGTGCCCTGAGGACCAGGGAGCGGTCGTTGTTGCTGAGATGTGTGCGCCCGGCCGGAGGCCAAAGAACGTCCAGCCTTGAAGGCCCGGAACGAATGATTGACCCCCGAGCCACTGTGGAGATTGCCGTACTCTCCTGGCGTGCCGCCCTGAGGACGGGAACGATTTCCGCATTTGTCATCAGCCACGAGGGCATGATCAATCTATCCGTCGTGGTCGATTCGAGTACACACCGGATACCGCCGATGTGATCTTCGTCCCCATGGGAGATGATGACCGTCTCAAGGTGCCTGCATCCGGTATCGGCCAGCATCTCGGCAGTCTCTGAACGGTAGTGTCCGCCGTCGAATAGGAGTGTGTGACCGGACGATGTCAGGGTCAGGGCCAATCCGTCGCCTATCGGGAGCATCTCGACGCGCTCGCCGACTGTGTCCCGATGAAGGAATGAGGCGAATGGCGACATCAGGATCAAGGTAATCCAGGCGAGAGCTGCTGCTCGACCGAGACGGCCGTAGCGCAGGGCAGCAAGCCCGGTTGCGACCAGGAAGAACAGGATGATGGAGGGCGTTGTTGGGACGATCAGGGTCCATTGCCTGCCGAGGCTGCCGATCACCCAGAGTGCATCGGTCAGAATCCTTATCAACTCCAGAATCCAACCAGCGGCGCCCTGCCAGAGCGGCGCGAGAATCACGGCGGCGACCGCCAATGGAATGACCGGCGTCAACAGCAGGGGGATGGCGAGATTGACGATGGCTGCCAGAGGCGTTGCGGTCCTGAAGTGAACTGCGACGATCGGTGCGGCAGTGAGCTGGGCGACGATCGGGATCGCCAAGACGCCTCGAAGCCAATGAGGCCCCCGAAGCCACTCGATCAGTGGAGGCGCCCAACGGATCAGGGCTGCAGTGACGGCGACCGTCAGCTGGAACCCGGCTTCGAGGATCAGGCCGGGACTGACCAGCAGCATCACTGCAGCGGCAGTCAGGACGGTTCCGAGGGGCATGGCGGCGCGTCCCAGGAGGCGAGCCGCGAGGTAAAGACAGAGCATCAGGCAAGCTCGAACAGCCGACGGTGCGGCGCCGGCCAGGATCGTGTAGCCCGGGACCATCACGAGGAGAGCCCACCGAATGGTCGTCGGTCGGAGTCCGATGATGACTCCGATCAGCCAGAAGGTGCCCGAGACGATACCGACATGCAGGCCGCTGACGGCCAGAGCGTGACCCAGCCCCGAGGCACGCCAACCATTCCGTCGATGCGCGGGGACCATGTCCCGGCGGCCCAGGGCCAGAGCGGCAGCTAATTCCGCCGATCGGATTCGGCCGGGGTCTGTGCCTGCGGCCCTGATCAGCGAAGCGGCAAGGTATTCCCTGACGGCCGGTGTGCCTCTCGGCGCCTTCGAGGCTTTGAGAAGGTTCGGTGAAGCTGCGACCAACAGTGGTCTTTGGGCGGTACCCTTGAGGGAGACCAGGGCTTGAATTCCGGTGCCGGGTCGGGGCAGGTCGATGTCGTTGGCCGTCGTTCGGACCTCCAATCGGCATCGACTCGGCAGGTCAAGCTGGTCTCCACCGTGTGATGCGGCATGGACCCGGACCGTGGTGGTATGTCCCCAACGGCCGGCTGACCATCCTTCGAGAACTGTGATGTTGACCCGGAGAGCAACAGGGGAAGGACTTTTGAGCAGCGTATCGAGGATTTCCTGATGCTTCGTCTCCTCCATGCCTCGCCAGCCACCGAGTGCAATGCCGGCTATCAGGAGCAGAATGACTCTGCGTCGGCCATCTGTTTGAAATCCGACCAATATAGCCAGAGCCCCAGCCGTACCAAGGATTGCGGCAACGGCAGGTGGGGCGGAGACTTTGAAGATGATCACCAGGCCGATCGCACCAACGATACCGACGATAAATGACCAGAGGGGGTCGAGAGATGCCTGGTGTTTGGTCGTGTCGGTCAAGCGTCTTACGGCAGGGCCACCGAGGTCCCGGTCCCTGTTCCCTGTTCTGTGTTTCCTGCCCCCTGATCCCTGATCCCTGACCCCTGAATCCTTGCCTCGCCTGTCGAAGATACTGAGCCTTCAGCCTCCAACACCGACAGGACTTCGACGTGGTGGGTCGAAGGAAAGAGGTCGATCAGTTCGAGGTGGGTCAGCCGGTATCCCTTACTGATGAGTTCCGCCGTATCACGGGCCCAGGTGGCGGGGTCGCAGGCCAACATCAGTATCCGATCAGGATGCCATGCCGCCAGGCGCCTCCTGAGATCTGAGCTCAGCCCGGCTCGTGGCGGGTCGACGATGACCAGTGATTCTTTGGGGATTCTCCCGGATCGCCGGAGGATCTCCTCGGCCGGAACCCCAAATCGAATCGTGGCCTTTGGGAGGTTGCGCCGTGCGGCTCGTCCGGAAGACTTGGAAATCTCCGCCAGGACCAGTGGTCTCTCGGCCGCATGGGTCGCAGCGGCAGCCAGGAAGCCGACACCGGCGTGGAGGTCCCAGGTGGGAACCGGAACGGGACCGACCAGGTCGGCGACGCGCTGAAAGAGCCAGGGTACGAGGTGACGGTTGCCCTGGAAGAAGGTGCCGATCGGAACCTCCAGGGAAAGAGGCAGGGCCATGCGAACGTGGTCCCGGCCCCACACCCGTTCCAAGTCTCCGGAGCTCTTGAGAATATGGAACCCGTTTGGTCCATCATCGAGAGTGTCGGCGGCAGGTACCGCTGAAACCGGTACATCAGGACCACGCTCAACCCGCTTCAGGGCGGCCACAGCCTGGCTTCCGTCGAGGTTTTCAAGCCACTCGATGTCAACAGGATGGGGGCACGAGCGGGCGAAGGCACGTGTCAGAGAGGGAAGGCTCCGAACGAGTCGCGGCGAGAGAATCCGGCATTCTTCAATCGCCTCAACGGTGTTGGAACGATGACGGTAGAAACCCAGAATCCCCTGGTCGGGATCCCAGTGCAGTTGTGCCCGGAGTCGATAGGCCATGGGAGATGCCGTGACCGGGGCTTTGCTGAGCAGACGGCTCAGTTCCGGCCATCCCCGAGCGGCTTCAGAGGCGACTTCGGCCTTGAGGGCCGTCCCGGCCTCTGGGATGATATAGGGCCAGTCGCAACCGCCGCATAGTGGTGAGTGGGGGCATGGCGCCGATTCGCGGGCTGGGTGGGGCGCGGAGAGGATCTCAATCGTCTTGCCCTCGATGATGCCTTTCCGGCTGGTCAGGCCCTCGGCGCGGACCCGTTCGCCCGGCAATGCGCCCGAGACCATCCAGATCTCGTCTTGGTGGTGGGCCAGTCCCCGTCCACCGCCGACAACCTTGGTGATGTGCAATTCAACGATTGACATAGACCCTCCGATTATTTCCAAATATCGAGGTAACACGCTCAGACGTTTTGAATGTGCCTGAACTGACAGCTGAGAGCTGGTCGCTGAGAGCTCTCTGCGAAGCGAGCTTCGCAGAGATTCTCACTGAAGCTCCAATCGCGGTAGGTCCAGCAGGTGACGGATCTTGCGGTCGATCACTGCGCGACGTGAACGTTTGAGTGTGTCGCCGGTGGCCCCTGAAGCCGCCGTCTTTGCCTCGGCAGACCGCTCAATCTCAGTCTGAATTTCCTTGGGCAACGTTCGTCGGCACGCCTCAAGCAGGGCCGTTTCCAGGGCAAAGAGTTGTTCATCGGCCAATGCCGGAGTCGTGCCGACCAGGGCTTCAACCTGGACGGCAAAATTTTCGATTGCAGCTCCAGCCTCCGGAAACGGTGCGTGGTCGGCCGCTTTTCTGAGGTCGGCCGCAAGGGTCCTGATCAACAGGTCGGTGTTGCGGGGGGGCTCACCACTCGATTGAGTCCCGACCTGCTGTTCCTTGAGCCGCTTGGCGTGGCGACGGACGGCGTGCCGGCAATAGCTCAGGCTGACGACCGGATCCCCATTGTCGGCCTGGCGCCGTTTCTCCATCACCTCGGTCACACCTGCGGTTACGGCAGGGATGGGGGTGCCGTCCTTCCACCAGTTTCTGGCCAACTGCACGTCTTTTGGTGACAGAAGGTGGGGCACACCCCTCAGGGTGGCAAAAAGGTCTTCCACCGTGCGCAGGAACTCGATCTCCGGGTCTGTCTCGGTCACGGAGACAGTGTACAGAGGGAAGCTGTCAGCTGTCAGCTGAGGCACTTGCAAAAATCATGAAATAGCCACAAAGAGGCACGAAGAGGCACAAAGAAGAAAGACAGAAGGCGTGCTGGGACTTCATGTGGGAGCGCGGGGCTCCTGCCCCGCATCGTGGCGATTGATTTTTTCAAGAGGCTCAAGGGATTATTAATTCTCTCATCTTTGCGTGCTTGGCGATCTTTGCGAGAGAATTGCCTTCTTGCCTTGCTTCCTAGCCACCTAGCATCCCAGCATCCCAGCGACCAAGTGTCACAAATGACACTTGGTCAAGATGCGATCCAGTGCTTCGAGTTCGGCGCCCGAGGTGTAGAAATGTGGTGAGAAGCGAACCAGGTCCTGCCTGACCGAACAGATGACGTGGCGTTCCTCAAGAGCGCACTTGGCCTCGTTGGCATCACCGCCGGGAGGTCGGCCGGCAACGATCCCGGCGACAGGATGTCCTGAGCCAGGCGACCGAAGATCCCATCCGTGAGCCAGGAGAATCCTGGTCAGAGCGCGGTTGAGACTCTCGATGCGCCCCGCGACGGTCTCGGGGCCAACCGTGGTCAGCAGGTCCAGGGCTGCGGCCAGGCCTGCCAAGCCGATACTATTGGTTGTGCCGGGTTCGAATTTCCGCCCGTCCTCGTGATAGTCGGGCTGTTCGAGGAAGGCATCGTTAATGCTCAGCTGGATATTTTTCCATCCGGACAACACCGGTCGGAGGCGTTTTCGGAGTTCCGGCGAAGTTGCCATCAATCCGGCGCCCTCCGGGCCGAGCAGCCACTTGTGCCCGTCGGCAACCACCGCATCGATGCCGATCTGTTGCATCTTCAACGGCAGAGCCCCCAAACCCTGGATTGCGTCCAGCACGAAGATCAGATTTCGCTCCCTGCACAGGCCTGCAAGGCCGAGCAGTGGCGCAATCCACCCCGTGTGAAAGGAAACCCAGGAAACGGCCAGGAGCCGGGTCTTGGGACCGGCATGACGGTCGACCTCTGCGGGATCGATCCTGCCGTCCGTTTGTGGGAAGCGGATGACCTTGACGCCTCGGCTCTGGAGGTTGAGCCAGGGTGCGGCGTTGGCGGCAAACTCCTCCGCTCCGACCAGGACTTCGTCGCCTTCGGCCCAGTCCAACCCTTCGGCTATCAAAGAAAGGCCCTCGGAGGTCGATCGGATCAAGGAGATGTCCTCCGGTCCGCAGCCGATCAACTCTGATCCGACGTGACGGCAGGTCAGAGAGACGCTACTCCAGTTCTTGTTCTTCGTGTGACCACCCATCTCCTGGTCCCTGATCCGTAGCCTCATCGCCTCGGCGACGGATTTTGGGAGCGGACAGACTGCTGCGTGGTCGAGATAGAGGCACTCCTCACGAATTGGGAACTCGGGGAGCCATCGGTTGAGGTCGAACGCCATTACCCAGACCCTCAGTGGCCCAAAAGCTGTTCGCCGGCGGAAATATCGACGGGCAGCGCGTTTTCTGGTGGCGCCAGTGGGCACGTGGCGAATGGCGTGAAGCCACACGGTGGTGTTGTGCTTTTGTTGAAATCCAGAGTGGCCGTGCCGTCCTTCCTCAGTTCGGCGGACAAAAAGCGTCCTGCGCCGTAGGTCAAATGGCCCGAAGTGCCGTCTAAAAAAACGATGAAGAGATTGCGGTCCTCCGGTGTGTTGATCCAGGGTTGGAGCTCCAGGTCTCGGCCATCGACGGTGAAATGAAGGATACCGGGGCAGAGCATGTGGTCCTCGGTGCCGACGGCGGTCGGGATGATGACATCCCGAGGCTCGGCATAGGCCTCAAGACGGGCTTCGACCTTGAACGCGGGATTGAGGGGGAAATTCTCGATACCGGAGAAATTAACACGGCTCGGCGCATCGGGGTCCTTCACCCGGACAGCCATCCGGTCCCCGCGCTGGATCACATAGGCCGAAAGGCGCCCGATCTCCAGGAGATCGGGGCCGCCCTCGTCTGCATCGGACAGCAAGACTTTCGCATGGTCAATGAGAGTGCCATCCAGAATGACCTTGGCGCCGGTGGCGACTGTCAGAGTTGCCTGATCCTGGTTCACAATGATCGTCCCGATCTGTCGCCCGATACCGGGTGCCTCAAGGAAGACCTCGGCTTCAGGATCAGATCCGAGTCTGTTAACGCCCTCATCCAACCAGTGGAGGCCTACCAGAGAGAGCCACCCATCGGGCGCTCTCAGTCGTTCCTCACGCTGAGCCCGCCACGTCTGGATTTCCGCTGAGTAGGCCGCATCGATCGGAGGAGGCGCCGGTTTGCAGGATACGAGACTGACC
>JAOZPW010000361.1 GCA_029932545.1 Thermoanaerobaculales bacterium
CCAGATGCATAACCATCGCCGAATAATTCATAATTAAGAACTAAATCGCCCGATAGGTGCCACTGATCACAACCTCACAATTGTGTCCGAGAGGTGCCGCGTGTCACATTGTAACGTTCGGCCGGTAACAGGGTATTTTCGTTGGCTTTAGAGTGCCAATGTTCTAATATGGCACGTGGCACCCATGCTACTCAGGTGACGGGGTTGTTTTCGCCGTGACCGGAACCGCCTTCGATCCCTACGCTCTGGATGACGGCGGAAGCACGCTGACTCCCATCGAGGCTACGATCCTCAAACACCTCGGGAAGCTGTTGGATGTTCCGACAGGGTGACCCGCACCGCCAAGATTTTACGGCCCGTTCGCTGTCGCGGGTCATGACGCGGTCCCGACCCCGGCTCCTGTGCTCCATCCCCGGCCTTCGGGGTTGCGTCTTGCGACCCCGCTCGGCGCATTTTCCTCAAGGGCGTCATTTCAGATATCGGGAGAGCAACGCCCCTTGAGGAAAATGACCTCGGCGGCCTACGGCGTCGGCCGAAACTTGATCGCTGACGCTCTCGCCGAGAGGAGCCAGGCACGGCTTTCGTCGCATCGACAACGTTGCCGGGAGGGCTGCCCGGTGAAGAAAGCCGTAACTGGCACCTCCGTCGGAGAGGGGCGCTCTTGGATTTAGCGGTCAACTGATGATCAGGTAGATCACGAGAGTTACTGCGCCACCGAGGAGGGCGTAGGGAATCTGGGTCCTGACGTGGTCCATGTGATCCGATGCCGAGGCCATCGAAGAGATGATGGTCGTGTCTGAGATCGGTGAGCAATGGTCGCCGAAAACCCCTCCGCCCAGGACTGCGGCGAGATAGAGAGTCAGCTCACCACCCTGTGCTGCCGCCAACGGCACGGCGATCGGCACCATCAGAGCGAAGGTGCCCCAGGACGTGCCGGTGGCAAAGGCCATGAACGAGGCCAGGACAAACGATCCCGCGACGGCCACCTTGGCGTCGCCGGCGCCGCCGATGATCCCGGCCACATACGCTCCCGTGCCCAGTTCCCGAACGACCATGCCCAGGGCGAATGCCAGCAGCAGGAGGGAGACTACGGGGATCATCCCTCCCATGCCCTTGAAGAGAAGGGCCATGAAGTCTTTTCCCGGTATTCGGCATGGCCCCAGGGCGATGACGGTCAGGACCGCCAGACTTGCCAGAACCGCCCACAAGACTGCGGTCGAGCCGGAGCTGGCCTCGATCATCTCCCAGAGTCCCGCGTCGGCAGGGCTTCCCCGTTTTCCGGTGATGAGAATCCCAGCCACAATGGCTCCGACCATTGTTACGACCGGCAGAATCAAATAGAGGGCTCTCGGTCGGATACCGGGATGAGGGTTGACCGTCAAGACTTCCTCGGACACCATCGGTTGGGCGTCGTCGGCCAGGAGTTTGCCCTCCTTGAGGGCTCGACGTTCCGCCGAGCGCATTGGGCCGATCTCCCAGCCGGTCAGGATCGTCACCAGGACCAGCAGGATGGCGAGCATGGGGTAGATATTCCAGCGAATGCTGCCTAACAGAACCGCCACCGGATTGGCGACATCCTGCACGGCCAGCAGGCCGATCACCAACGCTCCCCAGCCGTTGAAGGGAACCAGGATGCAGACCGGGGCCGACGTCGAATCACAAATGTAGGCAAGCTTCTCCCGGCTGACCCGATATCGATCGGTCAGGGGCCGTCCCACGGTTCCAGCCACGAGGGCGGTGATGGAACTCTCCACCGTGATCAGGATACCGAGCAGAAAGGGCAGCATCTGGGCCTGGCGCCGGTTGGTGACCCAGCGGCGCTCAGAAACCCAATCGACGAAGCCTTGAACACCACCGGTGGCGCTGATCAGGGTCAGGACCGATCCGACGAGCAGGCTGTAGAGCAGGATCCGGGTGTTGCCCACATCCTGGAACACGGCCACGATCGAGTTCACCGTTGATCCCGTCGCAGCAATCGGGTTCCAGCCTTCGACAACCAGCCAGCCCATCCACACCCCCAAAAGAAGAGCCGGGTAGATCTGCTTTTTCCACAAAGCCAGCCCGAGAGCGGCCAGCGGGGGAAGGAGGGACCAAATGCCGAAGGTGGTCATTGTCTCGGAACTCCCTGAAACAACGGTTCCCTTTCGATCATCCGGCGAAGGTTGGGGTCGGCTCTGTCGGAGGCGAAACGAACCCGTTCTCTCCAGTCGGGTTCCCCCAAAAGGACGGCTGCCTGGGCCCGCTTGAAGAGAGCCATGGTGTAGCCGGGGTGATCCGGAGGTACCAGGTCCAGAGCCTCGGCTGCGGGCGCAGGGCGACCGGCCGCGAGGTACAAGACGCCGAGTTCGAGGGTGTGTTCGAAGGCCTGTGCTTGCAGGTCCCGGGCATTCTCGAATGCGTGGATGGCTGCCGGAGTATTACCCATTGCCATTTCGAGCTCGCCCAACCTCGCCCACTCTGCCTCGGGCCTTTCTTTCAAGGTGATGGTTCGCTTGATGAGCCGCGCAGCATCATCGAGGCGATCCTCATTTTCCCGAATGCGGGCCAGGGCCTCCAGCGCCGGCAGTCTCCGTGGCGTCGCGGCAAGCACCTCCTCAAAGAGCGGACCTGCGAGCTCCCACCGTTGAAAGCGGAAATGGTGCATGGCGAGATAGAGCTTGAGGTCAATAGAATCCGGTTGGATCTGTCGCGCCCGTTCGAAGAGTTGCATCGCCCGTTTTTCGTTCCCGATGATGGAGTGGGCCACCGCGAGTCGGATGGTCACCATCAGGTTCTCGGGGTCTTCTGTCAACACGTTCTCGAAGGTCGTGATCGAGGCCTCGTAGTCCTTCTTGACAAAGAGTGCCGACCCCGCGTCAAGATCGGCGAAGATATGAGTCATGTCCTTGGGGTTGGGGGCGTTGTCCCGAACGGCCGGCGAACCTTCCCATCCGATATATCCCAGGCTCGCTAATTGTTCCCTGGCCTCCTGATCAAGGTGGCCGGAAGAGGGCGTGTCATCGAGGGCGGGCAGGGAATATGCGTTGATCGCTTTGGTAATTTCCGGATCGATCGCAACGCTGCTGCTGAGATCCACGGACTCCGACGGGTCCGATTGCAGGTCGTAGACCTCGGTCTCCCCGGATTGGATAATTTTGGTGGAACCCGAGACTGCCATCACCTGGGGTTGCCACCCGTACTGGAGGTAGGGTTTGAGGGCTTCGGCCAGAACGATTTCGGGTGTGGCATTGGCCAGGTCGAAACCGCCGCCAAGACCGGCCCAACCGAGAATTGTGTCGAAGATGTGCCGGGTGCTGACAGCGGTCTCCACATGAGCCTTCGGGATTCCGGTGCCCGCCAA
>JAOZPW010000094.1:0-10006 GCA_029932545.1 Thermoanaerobaculales bacterium
ACGACGATTTCGAGCACCTCTTCGATGGAGTTGATCTTCTGGCGACACCGATTCATCTGGAAGCCGGCGGCAACGCCTTCGCGACCGCAGCCGCCTTCATTGCCGCCCTCCGCCGTCGAGGAATCAACCCCAAAACCGTGCACGGCTCGTTCAATCTCGATCCCCTGGCAGCTCTGGTTGGCGACGGGGTGCTCGCGTACGGCCTCGACAGGTCCTTTGACTTGATGACTCCGTTGGCCGCCTGGTGCCTGGAAAAGGCGCCAGGCATCAGGGCCCTCTCGGTCTCTACCCTGCCCTACCACTCAGCCGGCGCCACACCGGTCCAGGAATTGGCCCTGGCGTTGGCAACCGGAATCGACTCACTGCGCACTATGGAACGCGGGGGACTCGAACCCGAAGCCGCCTGCCGGCAGATCCGCTTCCTCTTCGCCACAGGACGGGATTTTTTCACCGAAGCGGCAAAACTCCGGGCCTTCAGACGCATCTGGGCTCAGGCCGCTGCCTCGTGTGGAGTCGATGGCGTGGAAGCGGCCGCGGTGATTCACAGCGTGTCGTCAATGAGAAATCTGACGACCCGGGATCCCTGGGTCAATCTCCTCAGGGTCACAGTGGGCGCCTTCGCCTCGACGGTCGGCGGCGCCGACACCGTGACCACCCTTCCCTTTGACGCACCGATCGGCCCGTCGGATCTACTGGCACGGCGCATGGCCCTCAATACACAAACCATATGCCGTGAAGAGTGTCATCTCGACCAGGTCGTTGACCCGGGTGGAGGCTCGTGGTTCATTGAAAAATTGACCGAGGACCTCGCTCGGGCCGCCTGGACCCTCTTCCAAGAGATCGAAAACCTGGGCGGCATGAGACGCCTGGTCGCCGAAGATGGACTGACACGCCTCCTGGCGCCGGCCGCCGAACGGGCCCGCCGCGAGGTGTCCCGTCGAAAGGCGCCGGTCACCGGTGTCAGCACCTGGCCCAATCTGGGCGAGACGCCCGTCACTCGGAATTTACCTGACGTCCAGGCCCTGCTCGACCGGACCAGTTCCCGGAGACCAGGAGCGGATGTCTCCGACCACCTCGAACACCTGGCAAAATCGGCGGCGGGAGGAACGGCTTCTCTGATGGAAGCTGCGATCGAGGCCGCTGATGCCGGCGCAACCATGACCCAATTGGCCGGGGCTCTGCAATTCGGGTCCCGGCCCTCTCGCACCGTGCCCCTGCCCCGCATCAGCGACGCCGCACCCTTTGAACACCTGCGCGACGTCTCGGACGCCATGCTCGCTGAGAACGGCTCACGACCGACGATCTTCCTGGCCAACCTCGGCCCCATCCCCGAACACACGGCCCGAGCCACATTCGCCAAGAATTTCTTCGAGGCCGGCGGCATCGAGGCGGTTGCCAACGGAGGCTTTGACACCACCGAGACGGCGATTGAGAGCTTTCTTTCATCGGGCGCACACCTGGCATGCATCTGTTCATCAGACGTCCTCTACGCCGAAGGCGCACAGCCACTGGCCGAGGCACTCAAGAGCGCAGGAGCACTGGCCGTCTGTCTGGCGGGCCGTCCCGGAGACAACGAGGCCCTGTGGCGCGAGGCCGGAGTCGATCACTTCATCTTCATAGGCTGCGATGTTCTGGAAACCCTGCAGTCATTGATGCAGGTGGCGGAGGTGGCATCATGAGCCGCATCCCGGACTTCTCGAATGTTCCTCTCGATGCCTCGGCTGTAGGAAGCACCGCCTCTGCGCCTATTCCAGGCCCGGCATGGACGACACCGGAGGGCATCGACGTCAAAAGGGTGTACACGGAGGAGGATCTCATCAGCCTCGAACACCTCGAAAGCCTGCCGGGGATCCCGCCCTTCGTGCGTGGCCCCTACCCGACGATGTACGCCAGCCGCCCATGGACGATCCGGCAGTATGCAGGCTTTTCCACCGCGGAAGAGAGCAACGCCTTTTACCGACGAAACCTGACCGCAGGCCAAAAGGGCCTGTCAATTGCCTTCGACCTGGCGACACACAGGGGCTACGACTCCGACAATGCCAGAGTTCGTGGCGACGTCGGCATGGCCGGAGTTGCGATTGACTCAATCATGGACATGCGCATCCTGTTCGATGAAATTCCACTGGACCAGGTCTCGGTGTCGATGACCATGAACGGCGCCGTCTTGCCGATTCTTGCCCTTTATATCGTCGCCGCCGAAGAGCAGGGCGTGAAACCGGAGCAGTTGGCCGGGACCATCCAGAACGATATCCTCAAGGAGTTCATGGTCCGCAACACCTATATCTACCCACCGGCGCCTTCGGTACGGATCATCGGGGACATCTTCCGCCACACCGCCGAGTTCATGCCACGCTTCAACTCGATCTCCATTTCCGGCTACCACATGCAAGAGGCGGGAGCGACCCTCGATCTCGAAATGGGCTACACCTTGGCCGACGGCATCGAATACCTGAGGACCGGTATCAGCGCCGGCTTGGAGATCGACGCCTTTGCGCCCAGGATCTCCTTCTTCTGGGCGATCGGCATGAATCCCTTCATGGAGATCGCCAAGATGCGAGCTGCCCGTCTCATCTGGGCCAAGATCACCAAGACGTTCGGCGCCACCAAGGCGAAGTCGATGGCCCTGCGCACGCACTCCCAGACCTCGGGTTGGTCCTTGACCGCCCAGGACCCCTACAACAACGTCATCCGGACCTGTGTCGAGGCGATGGCTGCGGCGATGGGCCACACCCAAAGTCTGCACACCAACTCCCTGGACGAAGCGCTTGCCCTGCCCACGGACTTTTCGGCCCGAATCGCCCGCAATACCCAGATTCAACTCCAGGAGGAGTCCGGCATCTGCCGGGTCGCCGACCCGTGGGGCGGTTCCTACTACGTCGAGAAACTCACAGCAGAAATTGCCGAAAAAGCCTGGCAGCACATCGTCGAGATCGAGGCAATGGGCGGCATGGCCAAGGCCCTGGAGAGCGGTCTGCCCAAGATGCGAATCGAGGAGGCAGCGGCTCGCACGCAGGCACGCATCGACTCCGGTCGCCAGACAATCGTTGGGCTCAACCGCTTCCCTCTGGAGCACGAGGACGAACTCGAGGTGCTCAAGGTCGACAACTCGGCGGTCTACGAAGCCCAAATGGCTCGGCTCGGCGAACTCCGCCGGGACCGAGACCAGGCTCTCCTCGACGAGAAACTGGCCGCCTTGACCCGATGTGCGGACTCGGGAGACGGTAATCTACTGGCGTTGTCGATCGAGGCGGCCAGAGCCAAGGCCACCGTCGGAGAAATGTCCGATGCCCTGGAAACGGTCTTTGGGCGACACCGGGCTACCATAAGGTCGATCACCGGCGTGTACGGCCAGGAAGCGGGAGAGAACATGACGCAATTGACCGAGGCCCACCGCCTCGCAGATGAAGTGGCACAATTGGAGGGCCGGCGGCCTCGCATCCTGGTGGCCAAGATGGGCCAGGACGGCCACGACCGCGGCCAGAAGGTCATCGCAACGGCCTTCGCTGATCTGGGTTTCGACGTCGACGTCGGCCCGATGTTCACAACCCCCGAAGAAACCGCCCGCCAGGCCGTCGAAAATGACGTTCACATCGTCGGGGTTTCATCGCTGGCGGCCGGACACCTGACCCTGGTACCCCAGCTCAAAGAGGCCCTGGTGGAACTGGGCCGCGGTGACATCCTGATCGTCGTCGGCGGAGTCATTCCGCCCCAGGACTATGACGCCCTCAAAGACGCCGGCGCCGCCCACATCTTCGGCCCGGGTACGATCATTGCCGAGGCCGCCGTTGTGCTGCTTGAGGCACTCAAGAAGAAGATTGGGGCGTAAAAAAGCCCAGGGGCGTGAACCCCTGGGCTGGTGTGAAATCGGACCGGCAGGGCCGGATTGATTTAATTACTGCGCCATTACCGTGGTCGGATCCGACGTTGGATTGTCGAGCACCGAACCGTAGACGGCGAACGCCCCGCCATGGGTTTCAGACCATACTTCAATGTAGCCCGCTTCGATCGGCCGTGCGTCGCCGAAAATGCGGTTCTTCTGAGTGTTGCCCCACGGCGGCAGATCGACAAAACTGGAGGCCCACAATGTACCGTCCGCGGCATAACGTTTCCATTTGACGGTGATCGGGGACGCGGTCCCGTTTAAGATCCCGAGGTTCGAACGGAAATTAGCGTTTTCGGTCATGAACATGACGCGTTTGACGGTTCCTGCCTGGATCAAATCCGCGGACGCAATTCCCGCCATGCCCTGACCATAGGTGCCGTCTTCAGTCTGATTGAAGGTGCGGGAGAAGATCGAAAGATGCTCGCTGTCGCAGATGACGCCCAGGGCGCCAACGACCGGGGTATCGTCCCCGAATCCGAATACGCTTTGGAGCACATCAGCATGCCGCACGGCATGTGCGGCCTCCAAAGTGAAGCTCTCGGACATCAGGGGATCGCTGTTGTCGGCGTTACGGGGCAGCCACATTAACTGGTAGGTCACTGCGGCGACGTCGGTGTTGAGGATATCAACGTCGGTGACGAAGGTCGAACCCGCCGCGCCCTTGTCGCGGGCCGCAGCCGGCACGAAGGAGTAGAAGTCCTGGTCACCCTGGCCCTCGTCGGCCTCGAGACCCGTCAGGTAGATAGTGTAATACCTCGTTGCCCTCAGCCACACCCCTGAAAGGTCAACGACAGTTTCGGTCTCACCCGAATCGCGGATCACAAAATCGTAGGTACCAGCGGGCATTTGGAAGAAATCCGAGGACTGGCGGAACTCGATGTCCGAGTGGAGGACGTCGCCACCGGTGATGGCGAAGTCCATGGCCCCGGCATCCGGCGAGGTATGAACGAAACGCACATATGCATCGCTCGGGCTGCTCCCGCCCCCACTGGAGACAACCTCGAGAAGCTCGAGGTCATCGGCCATTCCGGTCAGGACCAGAGTGCGTTCGGTCCCTGGCTCGAAGATGACACCCTGTTCGATCAACAGTGAGTCCGTCTCCCCTGCCGGGTAGACCCTGACGAGGAAGTTTCCGGAACCTATATCCGCCGCGTCCGAGATTTGGTCGAACGCGACGTTCTCGGCCTGTCGATTCTGGGCGACGTAAAGGTCTACAGGCCCGAGGTCGGGTGAGGCATTGAGCAGACGCATCTGCGCACCACTTGAAACGAAGCCGTCAAGAACGACGACAGCATCAAGCGGGGTTGCCGCGTTGGCGGGTACTGGATTGAGTACCGTCACGGTAATGGCTAAAGCAACAAAAAGAAATCTCATGGGAAGTCCTCCTCTTTCGATTGGCGGAATCTTCCGCCTCCATTAAATTGGGCCGAATATTACGCGACCGGTGTCTACAACTGCGTGAAGGAGGGGAATATTCCCTCCCCCGTGCTACCGTTGTCACGGATGAAACGGCCCAGATTAACAACCGACGACTACATCGAGGGCATCCGGGGGCACGACCGTGCGATCCTCGGGCGGGCGATCACCCTGGTGGAGTCCAACAATGCCGAACACCGGGTGCAGGCCCAGGAACTGCTGCGCTTCCTTCTGCCCGACACCGGCGGGGCTCATCGAATAGGAATCTCAGGGGTTCCCGGCGCCGGCAAGAGCACTTTCATCGAGGCATTCGGGATGTTCCTCATCGGACAAGGCCATCGGGTGGCCGTGCTGGCGGTCGACCCGTCGTCCACCCGCACGAAAGGCTCGATCCTCGGCGACAAGACCCGGATGGAACAACTTTCCGCCATGGATGAGGCCTTCATTCGGCCCTCCCCCACCGGCGGTTCACTGGGCGGGGTCGGACGCAAGACCCGCGAGACAATCATGGTCTGTGAGGCTGCGGGCTTCGATGTCGTCCTGGTGGAAACCGTCGGGGTCGGCCAATCCGAGACGCTGGTCGCAGACATGGTCGATGTCTTTTTGGTGCTGGTATTGTCCGGCGCCGGCGACGAGCTCCAAGGGATCAAGAGGGGCATCCTGGAGCTGGCCGACATCGTTGCCGTCAACAAGGCAGACGGCGACAACATCAACGCTACCGAGGTCGCACGAGCGGAATACGAGAGAGCCTTCCAACTTTTCCGCCCTCCCGGTCATGCGCCCTGGGATCCTCGTGCGGTCGTCTGCTCGGCTCTGACCGGGCTCGGACTGGACGACTTGTGGACCTTGATCGAAGACCATCGCCGGATGATCACGAGCAATGGCGCACTAGACGAAAAACGAAGCCGTCAACGCCTTCGGTGGATGTGGTCAATGGTCGACGACGCCGTGATGGAGGCCGTCCGCTCCCATCCCGAAGTTTCCTTCCGGCTCTCCGGTCTTCAAGCCGAGGTCCTGACCGGAACGACCACAGCCACCGCCGCCGCCGAGGCGATCCTCCGTGCGTTCGGGATCGGCAGGTAAGGGCTCACTTATCAGGCACAATCTCGGTATCACCCCCGGATACTCCAGGAATAGTGACGGCATTACCGTCTCTCAAAGCGGCAAATTCGGGTGACATGATCTCCACTCCCGCCTCGTTGAAGGCATCCAGGATATTTGCATGGAGATCCGACGTAATTCTCGGAAGCAAATGGGGTTGGTGGATTGTTACGTTGAGTTCATACACGATCGAAAAATCCCCGAGTTCGAGTTGTCGAACAAAGGGTTCCGGCTTCTCATCAACACCATCGACTTGAACTGCGGCGGCAATCAGAAGATCACGAACTTGCCTCCAATCAACGTCATAGCCGATGGACAGCGTCGTATGGTGAATCAGACCCTTTTTCTTGACCTGGGCGTTGAAATTGACGATATGGTCGCCCATGACCTTGGCGTTGGGAATAGCAACCTCGATATTCTTCGACGTCCGAATACGAGTTACAAGCAGTGTTTTTTCGACCACGATGCCCTCAATGTCCGAGATTCGAACCCGATCACCCACCTTGAAAGCACGCATGTAGATCAGAAGAACACCGGCAATGACGTTGGCAACGGCACTCGTTGAACCAAGGGAAATCAATACCCCGATGAAGATCGAAATGCCTTGAAAGGCCTTCGAATGGGCCCCCGGCAGGTAGGGAAAGGTCATTACCACCGCAAAAATGATAATGAAGAGCTTGATGATGTTGAAGGTTGGAATCGCCCACTCCGGGTAGAATCCATGAATCCGAATCCGTTCTGACTCAATCCCGCTGAATACCAGATGCACGAGCCGAATCGTGTACCACGCCAAGATGCCGATAATGGCTATGACCAGCAAGTTGGGAATGAAGTTGATGATCGATTTTCCGGCCGCCAGGAGAACCCCGCCGGTAAGCTCGAAAGCACGCACAGATACTCGCTCAGTCCATGTGAACAAGCGACAACCGAAAGCAAGAGCAGTGAACAGCACCCAGACCGACACAATCAGCCGGAACCCTCGAATGACAAGAACAAGAAAGGCTGCAACGTCCTCCCCAGACAAAATCTCCTGCTGCTGGACCTGGATACCCTTGAGGCTCTCCGCCCGGTCGTTGACTCGCTGTTCCAGGCTTCCACCAATGACCCGAATGATTCGTATCAGCACCAGCGTCACGAGCACAACGACAACAGCAAGGCCGAGACCGATCAGAAGATGTCCCGAAACAGCAAGCCCTTTATAGAAATCAATGATCGTTGAAAAAAACTGTCTCACCGACTCCACAACACTCCCCAAACTGCACTTTGGCGTGCCCATTAAATTTACACCAATTCAAAAAAACCTTCACCGGTGGGAAATCTCAATCCGCCGAGTTTCATCGCTTCCCCTTTCCAGGGAAACCCGCCACAGAGCCACACCCGCCCCAAAAAACCGACTGAGGGCCGGTCGAGGCCACTCCACCGCGACCACTGCCTCCTCGTCCGCCAGGAATTCCTCCAACCCGATCTCCCGCAGCGCTTCCGGGTCATCGGAAAGACGATAAAGATCGACATGATGAAGTACCGACACTAAGCCGGTACACGGATAGGACTGCACGACGACGAAGGTCGGAGAACTGGCATCTATTGGATCGCCCCCAAGACCTTTGAGCAACCCACGGACGAAGGTCGTCTTCCCGGCGGCGAGATCGCCCTCGAGCAGAATGACATCCCCAGGCTCGACCCGATGCGCCAAGGCCTCACCGCAGGCCTCGGTTTCGGCCGGACTCTCAGCACGAACAATCTCAGATGCCGCCATCAATCACCATGGTATTCGATGAGTTCGGACCATGCCGCGGCTATTAACGCCGGGAGTTCGGCGGCCGGTACAGCGGCCGGCCACACCTCGGCGCCCAACTCACCGGCCCGACCGTGAAGCCAACACCCGACGATCGAGGCCCGAACGGGGTCGAGGTTCTGCGCCATCATGGCGCCGATCAAACCGGTCAATACATCACCCGACCCTCCGGTTGCAAGATGTTCGTCACCGGTCGAGTTGATCCAGACCCGCCCTTCGGGGTCAGCAATGATGGTGCGATAGCCCTTGGCAACGACGATGGCGCCGGAAATACGAGCCGCTTCACGGGCTGCGTCCAACCGGTCGGCAACCACATCTTCGGTCGCCCGCCCCAGCAACCGTCCCAGCTCTCCGGGATGAGGCGTCAGCACAGTCGGCCCCGACCGGCCAGATAAACGGTCCAGAGAACCGGCCACCATATTGAGAGCATCGGCATCGAGAACAAGCGGCCCCTCCCACTGCAAGAGCAGTGTTTCCTGGAGTTTCTTGGCGCCGGCGCCCGTTCCCAAACCCGGCCCTGCCGCAATACCGGTCACCCGCGAAAAGACCGTCTCGAGATCTCCAGAACCTGCGACCTCCCCACGCTCGTCGGCCGGGAGTTCAAACGTCATCGCCTCAAGACATGCCCCATCGACAACGGGTACGACCGGAGTCGGCACGGCAACGGTCACCAGGCCGGCGCCGGCGGCAACAGCGGATCTGGCCGCCATCGAGGCCGCACCACCGCGACCCAGTGCGCCCGCCACCACCAAGAGATGACCGAATGAGCCCTTGTGGCCGTCCGACGCACGCTGCGGAAGAAGCAGGGCGACATCCTCGGCCTGAACCCACCAGGCCTGTGCACCTGCCTCCAAGACACTCGGAGGAATTCCAATATCAACTACGGCGACCTCGCCGCAGGTTTCGCAGGCAGGGGGCAGGCAGTGGCAGGGCATCAAGGCCGCAAAGGTTGTACACAAATCAGCCTCGACCGTAGGGCCTGGAATCCCCGACGAAGACCCGCTGAGTCCGGTTGGCACGTCTACCGCGACCACCGGAATCGGGCAGCGGTTCACCAAATCGACGACCCGAGCCAATCTGCCGGTCAGAGGCCGATCAAGTCCGATCCCCAGTAGGGCGTCGACGATGACATCCGGGAAATTCGGCCCCGACAACCGGTTCTCGAGGGCCTCCAGGTCATCGCCGTCGACGACCGTTATTTCCAGACCAACCGCACGAGCCCATGCCAAATTGGTCTTTGCATCGGGGGTCAGCACCTCGGGATCGGCCAGCAGTAGAAGATCAACCTCATGCCCGCCATTGGCAAGGTGACGTGCGGCGGCCAGACCATCGCCTCCGTTGTTCCCTCGTCCACACAGAATCAGCACCCTGCGCGCCTCGGGCCAGGTCTCACGAAGGGCATCGACCAGGCCGGTGGCCGCGTTTTCCATCAAGATCAAACCGAGTACACCGAGGTCCTCGATCGTGTGCCGGTCGGCTTCTCTCAGCGCATCATTGTCGAGTACCGGAAGCATATAAAACCCCCCACCGTTGAATCTTCACAATTCTGCCACAATTCGTCATAATTTTTCCTCTTTTTCGCCAACAGAAGCACGGTTGCATGATCGAGAATATCTTTGTAGCGAGTTGTTCGCAATTCGACTACAATCCGCCCACACAGGGCATCGGCACACGAATCGCCGAGGCAGGAGTCACCGATGAAAGACGTTGAACCCAACACCGACGGCAGCGCCAGTCACCAGATTCTCTTTCCACTGGCCGTCGGCGCCCTCTTCGTTGTCACTTTGATCTTCGGTGTTCTGGTGGGGTGA
>JAOZPW010000094.1:10106-12580 GCA_029932545.1 Thermoanaerobaculales bacterium
ATCACATACCTTCCATCCCTCATCAGAGGCATCGTCTCCCCTCTCTCAAATACCAGATCAACCGTTGCCGGCAAAACGTCCGGCTGCAATTCTTCGATATAGACCCGATCCTGGTGTGTGACCGCAGCCGGACTTGAAAACTGATCGGGTCCGACCTGGCCGCCAAAGTGCTCACTGCGCCCGAAGGCGATGTGAAGGCCCAACTTCTCGTCCAACAGAACCTCGCCGACGGGGTTCACTCCGAAAGCCGCTAACACGCCAAGACCAAGCTCCGCCAAATTGCTGTAGGCGGGTTCCGTCAAAATCAACTCAGCCTCTCTCCTGGAAACCGGGCCTTCGCTGATGACCTCAACCGCTCTATTGTTCTCAATACGGTAAAGGACAATCTCCCCGTCCAGTTGAACGGGCAGGACTCCAGCGCTTCGGCTGGCATCCCCCTCTATCTCTCCCTCATAAGGCACGATGTAGGCCTCGCCCGAGGGGAGATTTCCCGCCATGCCGGCCCGAGGCAACAATCCACCCGAGGCGTGGCCCGTTCGGTGGCGAAGATCCAGATGCAGATCAAAGGGACCCATACCGGCAACCTCAAAGGTGAAATCAGCCGCAACCGCCCGGTCCAAGAGCTCCTTGAGAATCGTCACCCTGCGGTTGACCTCGGTGTAGTCCAGACGCAACGCCGGCACCATCTCCGGCGAAAAGCCCGGCATGGTGGCCGCACGGCAGCCATATTTGGGACAGAGCATCTTGAGCGGCGCAGTGGCCGAGAGTTCGGTCGGCGCCAAGGCAAACTGGTGTCGGGTCAGCACCTCAGAGGTTGAGATCCCCGGAAATTCAACCAAGTCGTCAGCTGTCTTCGGGAGCGGCTGGGACGGTTCCCAAATCGTCATCGTTTCAGGCAGGTCGGCGTTATTGGCCCGAACATTTCGATACAGGACCAACGAGATGTCCAAGCCATGTCGGTCGGAGGCGGCAACCAACTGGAGAGCCCAACCGGCCGCCATGTTCCGCCGTTCCTTCCAATGCTCATGGTCAGGCAGAGCGGCGTCCGGCAGGTCCACCAGAATCGCCAGCGCACGCTCGTCAGAGTTTGGAGTAAAGACTCGCGCGATCAGCTCGCTCAGTTCGGTTGCAGAGAGTTCCAGGTTCATGGGGCCTCCTCAAAAGGACAGGGGATATCGTAACCTGACGGGGACAAAGCGCAACGACCACCAGAGTTTTTCTCTTGACAAAATGGTGTTTTTTTTTTGTAGCCTCTTCTCAAGAGGGGGCTCGGAATGCGTACAAGGAAGACTCTCACGACCATCGTATTGGTTTTCAGTGTCGCCGCAGCTATCGGCTGGGCGGCTTCCGTCAACTCCCAAAACGGCGTAGGTCATTCTGATCACAATCCGGCCAAGGTTGTCGATGTCAGCCTGATCTTCGCCGACGGATTCGAAAGTGGTGACACCTCCGAGTGGGGTCAGTATTGCACCTTATCCACCCTTGATCTTCCGATACCGGCGAAGAGGAATTGATGATGGGTGCATCAAAGGACCGTCTGTTCCTCAAACGTCTCGGCGCAAGCCTGGTGGCTATTCTCGGTCTGACTGCCATGTCCGCTGTAGCCTCAAACGACGTTCCCCACGAAGAAAAGGGCTACCAAAAGACCAGTTATGGCCTGTCCGAATTTGAATCGATCAACTTGGCCTCAGGGAATCTCACGTTCCGCGTGCCTCTCCACACACTCAAGACCGACGGTGGCCTGGAATATCCGGTCACCGCCTATTTCAACTCAAAATTCTGGAATACCAGGCATTACTGCAACCTTTCCGGGGATGGGTACGGCGGTTGTCAGGAAAACAATGGAGAGTTCATGCGGGCTGACATCGCCGATGGTATCGAGGCCTTCGGATTCGGCTGGGATCTCAGGCCTCCGCGAATCCTCTTCAGTGAAGACTCGCTACATAGCGAATTCCTCCGCGTTTTCATCGACCCATCCGGCGCCACCCACAAGATCCACACATCGCCTCCGTGGGACGTAGCGACCCGCTCCGCTGAGGGGACCGAATACGTTGAAGGCAATAATTTCTATACCGGTGACGGCACAAACTACCGTTTCACCGTCGAAAGCGTAGACGCCGGCAAAGCCACCTCCATCCGAATGGAAAACGGCCATGGCGTCGTCTACATCTTCTCCCAAATCGTCCCTGAAGACTGTGATGCCGACTTCAGTCAACTCAGCTTCTCGGACGACGATCTCTCGGCCTACAACTTTCATCACGAAGTCTCCGGCCTCTACCTCTCCGAGATCCAGTGTGGACCGTGGTCAAGCGGCGGCGAGCCCGCCAACCGGATCACCTTCACCTATCGAGGATCGGCCGACGGGTGGGCTCCTCAAGCCTGCGGTGGCACCGGAAATGAACAGTACCTTCCCGTCACCGCTACCGCCCATGGGGAGGTTGACCGGATCCTCACCTTCAATTACTCAGGCGCCT
>JAOZPW010000362.1 GCA_029932545.1 Thermoanaerobaculales bacterium
CCAACTCCATAGATATCGGTCGGATCACTCAAAAACGGCTCGAATTGACCATCCTCGCTTTCCACCCCGTTGGTATCGACGGCGACAAGGCGAACGTAGAGTCTGGAAGCGGAACCGCTGGAGGTCAGTGTGAAACTCGAGCTTGCCGAGGTCAGCGTCGTCTCATCCACCAGGGGATCACTCCAGGTCCTGCCATCGGAGCTGACGAAGAGACGATAGCCCTGAATGTCTCCCTCGAGGCTCGGGTACCAGGCGACCTCGACCTCCCTCGTTGCCGAATTTATCACCCGAACCCATTTCAATGTCGGTGCGGTCGGAGGATCGAGGCGATCGACCCGCTCAAGGCGGAAGGCATCCAACACCAATCGGGTCTCCAGACCGTCGAGACCACTGAGTTCGACGAAGGCCTCGGAGTTTTCGCCACTGTCAAAATGGATAGGCGTTGGGCTGAGAACACTCCAACCGCCGTCGAAGGCGCCGTTGTACTCCACAAAAATCAAAGACTCCGCCCCAGCGGCGTTGACAAATCGGTAGTGCGCACTCTCTCCCAGGAATCGGCCGCTGACCGCCATCGAGACCCGGTAGTCTCCCTCCACCTCGACGGCAGGAAAAACTCGAGCACAGTGACTCCCGTCATCATCCACGGCAAACAGGCGACGACCGTCAACCAAGTCAACCAGATCAACATCCTGGTCGTCACTCGCCCAACTGCCGCTGATCTCAAGGTCTGCATTCCGCATGCTGCCCGCTGTTTCGACCTCAATGTGGAGAGCTTCCACCTCGATCGTGAAACGGAATGAATAGAGCATCGAATTGGCAAATGCCGCAAAATCGGCTGCCTCAACTTCAACGAGAACGGTCTGGGAGCTTGGAAACGGCGCCGCCGGTTGGTAGGTGACGAAATACTCTGCCGGACCACCCGTGATGTTCGGCGTCACGCGTTCATTGTTGACCCGGACGACGATCGAGCGGATGTCCACGCCCTCTTCGTCATCTCGGACGGAGAAACTGATGCTGCGATTTCCTGATACCTCCACCGAAAACGGCTGCGGCTGGGGGTCGGCCACATAGGGGCCCCCAAACTCCAGTATCTTGCGAATGCCGGTGCGAATTCCCACCAGCTCGGGATAGAGATTGGCACCGGGGCAGGCGGTTGACGTGTAGTCCCGATGACCTAAGAGCATGTCCGGGTTGACACCGTAGTCGAAGGCCAACCAGCTCCAGACGGCCACCAGACTCTCCAGCGATTCCTGCGTGGGGTATTCACCCGCAATGTCATAGTTGCCGAAGAGGCTGATTCCGATGTTGCCGGTGTTGGCGCCGCCAGTATGTGTACCTCGAAAATCCGGCGGCACACCTTCGTAGATTCTTCCGGCATCATCCATACAGTAGTGATAACCGATATCCTGCCACCCTCTGCCGTTCTGGTGAAAATCCTGAATGAAACGCATTTCGGCCAGTCCGTCTTCCAACGTCTCAATCCGTCGTCCTGCGGTGTGGTGCTGGGTCAATCGGTACGGATCGTGGGGCACGGAGGTCCCGACCGGTGGTTGGGCGCCCCACTCCTGCCGGCTGATGATTGACGGTTTCGGAACCGTATCCCCGTCAAGGAATTGAATCTTGTCGGGCCGCCTCACTGAAACGCCCTGATCAGGGTCCTGATCTTGAACATCGGCGACCTCAACCGCGTAGATTTCGATGGTTCCAGGTGTAGTGATACCACCGTTGACCAAGCGCCCTTGCATTCGATGCGCCTCCTGGTCCCCAAGGTCCATTCGCCCCCAGAAGCGGCCGTTCTCGAAGACTCTGAGCGTCATCTCAGCCCAATCGCTCCACTGCCCCTCCACACTTTCGGTTCTGATCTGGAGAATCACCAATGGATCGGGAACCATGCCGTTGATCAGGATGCGATTGAAGGGCCTACTGCTCGCCTCGCTAATCGACGTCTGCCCTATCATCGCTCCGACACGCTTGAGAACCATCGGCTCGCCCACTTCGAAACCCAAAGCCACTTGATGATCGAAGTGCAGCATCTCGCCGGTTTCTTGAGCAAACGCGCCGTCCAGAAACGCTCCCATCAAAATCACGACCAGCAGAATTATCCGACGCATTATTCACCATCCATCGAGGACCTCCGAATGATAGCAAGAGAGGGGGCTCTGTGGTCGTCGCTGTCGATATCGCGGTCGCGGTCGCCGCCGCAGTGATCCAACCCCGGCCTTCGGGTCCGCTTCGCGGCCCCGCTCGGCGCATTTTCCTCAAGGGCCACAGTTCAGGAATCGGGAGAGCATCGCCCTTGAGGAAAATGACCTCGGCGGCCTACGGCGTCGGCCGAGACTAGGTTGCTAAGGCGCTCGCCGTGGGTTGCCCGGTAAGACTTTCTTCGCAACAGCACCGACTTCGGGAGGTCTGCACGATGAAGAAAGTCATACCCCGCACGCCCCGTCGGAGAGAGCGCTCTTGAAACTTCTGATCTGGGGCCTTGTTCAATATCGAAAAAACAGGAGATTAATCTCCCTATCTCGTTGTGTCACAGAGCTCAGTCCCACGCTCGGCTCGGAACCTGGCCATGATCGGGCTCGGGGAACTGCCCACCAAATCGGCCAAAGGGCCGGCATCGACCACTCGACCTGCCTCCAGGACCACACCAACCTCACACAGGCGTTCAGCCTCCCAGGGGTCATGGGTCACTACGACCAGCGTGGCGCCCTGTTCCCGGGCCAACCGTTCCACCTCCTGAAGAATTTCTTCCCGGGTTACCAGATCGAGGCCCGTGAAAGGCTCGTCCAACAGCAGGATCTCGGGCTCGACCACCAGCGCCCGGGCCAACGCAACCCGCTGCTGCTCGCCACCCGAGAGGGTGCCGGGAAGCCGACGGGCCAGTTGTCCTATTCCACAGCGCTTGAGAGATGCAGCAGCCCTGCTTCGGGCCTCGGTACGGCCCAGACGGAGGCCGGCAAGGCCCAACCGGACATTTTCCTCGGCGTTCAAATTCGGCCATAACCCGAGATCCTGAAAGACCATGGCCATCCGCCTCTTCTCAGGCGCCACGCGGATCTGCCCCGGCTCGGACAGAACTTCACCATGGCCGAGCACCCGGCCGCCGGCCGGCGCCTCAAGGCCTGCGATGACTCGCAGCAGTGTTGACTTGCCGCTGCCGGAGCGACCGATCACGGCGAGATGGGCGCCGGCATCAACCGACAAGCTGACACCATCAAGAACCCTCTTGTCGCCGTACCCAAAACCGATGCCCTGCAACTCCAGCAAGGCGACGTCTTCTTCGCACGACCGCGGGCGGGCACGGG
>JAOZPW010000363.1 GCA_029932545.1 Thermoanaerobaculales bacterium
CCTGAACTGCACCGTTGCGGCGCCCGGGCAGACGATGGCTTTTGGCGCCCGGGAGGGGGTTCGTCGTATCAAGAGCGGGGAGGGGGAAGAGCACGAAGAAGGCGCCGCCTTGATCTTCGTTGACGATATAGAGATGTACGGCTTCGTCGGTCTGGATCTCCATGGAGAGCTGATCGCCCGGCGTTATGGAGTCAGTGGGCGACAACGTTTCTTTGCTGCCCTCGCGCCCGCGAAAAAGTGCCGCCGTGATTTCGAGGGGCGGCAGGGGCAGGACGTGGGTGGTATTTTCGGGTGAATTCGGTTGTGGTTGAGCCACGGCGATTGCACTGTGTTTGAGACCTTGGGTGTCAGCGGCAGGTTCGCGGTTGGCAACGCCCAGGAAAGCCAGGACCAGGGCGGCAGCAACGGCCGCAGCTCCAACGGCAGCCGGCAACCAGCGCCGAGTCGTGGTTGGTCTTACGACTGCGGTATCCGCCTCAGCGCCTTGGGTCTGTTGTAGAACCTCGGACAGGGCTTGCTCCATCGCCCCGGCACTGGCGAACCGGTCTTCGGGTTTTGAGGCTGTGGCTTTTTCGATCAGTCGAATCAGGTTGGAGGGTAAGTCGGGCCGAAGGTCGAGCAGGGGTCGTCGCTCTCCATGCTTGTGGAGATCCAACAGGGTGCCAAGATCTTGAGTTTCAACCGGGTAGCGGTTGCCCAGGAGCCGGTAGAGCAGCACGCCAAGTGAGTAAAGATCGGCTTCCGGGCTTGGCGAACCGCCCTCGAGGACCTCGGGTGCTGTTGTCAATGGTGAGATGGAGACGGCCTCTCCTGCCTCTCTTCGGTCCGTGATCTCGGTGGCCGAGCCAAGGTCGGCCAGGACCAGACGTCCGCCTTTTTCGCGAATGATATTGGCGGCTTTGACGTCGCCGTGGACCAGACCGGCGCCATGCACCGCAGCCAGGGCCAGGCAGAGGTCGCGGCCGATGAGGATGGCTTCGTCCGGGCCCACGGCCCCGTCTTCTTCCAGGCGTTGTTCGAGGGTTCGTCCATCCACCAGTTCGGTCCATAGCCCGACCCGGCCGTCGTGGAGGTCGGCGCCGTGGATGGCCAATATGTTGGGGTGGCTCAGTCTGGCCAAGCGGCGAGCCTCCTGGATGTAGTGCCGGCCGCTGCCGCCGGAACGGCTGGGGCCCAGACGGCGCAGTTTGAGCGCCACCTCGCGTTCCAGCGTTGAGTCCCAGGCTCGGTAGACCTCGCCGAAGCCACCCTCGCCGACTTTTTCGAGTACGTTCAAATGGCCCCACCGGAACAGAACTTCGGGGCTTGACGGAGCATCGTCGTTCTGGCCCCGCAGATCGCGGAAGGCACGGGCCACGCCGTCGAGTTGATGCAGCCGGTCCACGATGGTGTCATCGCTCTGTGTCTCCCAATCCACATTGACGTCGTCACAGATGGCGCCGGCCACCTCCAAGAGACGTGTGTTCTTATCGATGCTCATCCAAGGCCTCCGCCAACTGGACCGTTGCTCTTACGACCATCATTCGGGCCGCATTGGCCGAGGGGGCGCCCATGGCTTCTGCGATCTCCGGATAGCTCATTCCGAACTCGATGCGTAAGATAACGGCCTCCTGTTTTTCTTCCGGCAGAGCGGTGAGGGCGGCCTCATAGGCCTCGACGGCCTCTGTGCCGATGGCCTTTTCCAGAAGTGACGGCGCCTGATTCGGCAGGTCCTCGGGAAGGGCCACGGCATTTGGTCGCCGCACCACTCGCCTGATCTCGTCGCGAACCGCGTTGAGTACGATCCGGCGCAGGTATGCGAGAAAGGCGCCTTCCCGTCTCGGTTCGAACTCCTCTATATGGTTTAACGCTCGGAGGAGGCTAACCTGCACAAGATCGTCGGTATCGGCGAGGTCGCGCGCGTATCGGGGTAGGCGACCGTGGGCCCATCGGCGCAGCAAAGGGAGGTATTTGGTAAAGAGTCGCTCGCGGGCCTGGTCGTCACCCTTGCGTACCTGGGCGAAGAGCATGGCGGTGGATTCCAGGCTCGTTGCGGGCGTCTGATTCAGCGGAGAAATCTCTTTTGGCGGCATTACTTGAATTCCGTCGCGGAGTCTACCACTGGAGGAGGGGGAGAGGGGGAGAGGGGGAAGGGTGAAGTTTGAAGGGGAGAAACCGAACTCCTTCAATGGGGGGTTTCAGGGCCGCAGCTCGTCGTGTTGTGATACTTCTGGAGCTGGACAGGTGTGGGTTGGATTACGGCGTCTGCGATGACCAGGCCGAGGTATCGCTGTCCTCGAAGCCATCGGAGAAGATTGGAAGGTCTGCGAGGTACTCGTACGCGCCGATGTCGCAGTAGGCAAATGGACTGCCGTCACCATTGATGGGACGGTCAAAGCCTCGCTGGTCGGTGTTGGGACACGTCGCGGTGTCACCCTGGTCGATTGCGGGGCTGCCTTGCAAGAGGGCGATGGTCAGGTGAATCAATACATTGGCTTTCATTTCGTCTCCTCCCGAAGATCAACTCAGAGGGTTGGCACCCTCATCAACAGAAATGAGAGAGATGTGGAAAGCGCACAGGGAAGCTATCAGCCGTCAGCTATCCGCCGGATAGCGTTTTCGACAAATTCTATTGTTCCAATATCTGCCATGCCCCGCATGAATCGGCGGTCGGCGTGGCCTAAGAGCTGAGCCTCTTGCAAAAAGCCACAAGAAGAGTAGCCACAAAAAGGCACGAAAATGCACAAAAACGGAAATGAGAAGGAGTTAACATATTTCTTTATAAAGAAATATGACCAACCGATTTGCCTTAAATGTGTTTCTCTTCGTGCCTTTTTGTGGCTATTTTTCCCTCTTCGTGGCGTTGCATTCAAATTTTGCAAGCGCCTGAGCTGACAGCTGAGAGCCGACAGCTGACAGCTGAGAGCTGAGAGCTGAGAGCTGACAGCACTCCTACTGCCAGTCGCCAGATGCGACAAAGGCGCCCCAGAAGAAGGGGTGGGTACTTTGGCCTTTCTCGCGTCGTTGCTCAAGAAGGGTCCGGCCGGCGTGGCGAACGGCCTCGGCGGTTGTCATGCCGTCGATCAGGCGGGCGCGATACAGCGCTTCCATCCAGTCCTGACCCCCGGCATCTTCAACCGGCCACAGGCTCATGATGACGGTACGGGCGCCGGCGATGCGAAAGGAGCGGCGAAAGCCGAAGACCCCTTCCCCGGCGATGGTCTTTCCGACACCGGAGTCACATGCCGAGAGAACCGCCCACTGAACACTGGAGAGATCAAGGTTGGCGACCTCGATGGAGGTCAGGACGCCG
>JAOZPW010000364.1 GCA_029932545.1 Thermoanaerobaculales bacterium
CACGCCGCCGGACTTTTCGGCCTGTGCCACCAGCCGGCGCCTCTGCTCAACCGGGTCGTTGAGCTCGGTGAAGGCGTTGGCTATCTCAATGCCTCCGGCAAAAAGCTCGAAACGTTCGACCGTCTCGGGGTCATCGGGGCTCGACTTGGCAAACGGCGAGATTTCCCGAGGGAAATCCGTAATGAACGTCGGGTTGATCAACCGGATCTCTGCCGTCACCTCGAAGAGCTCGGCCAATAACTGACCGTCCGAGCGCTGATCAATGCGCTCGACTCCCAGCCGGCGGGCGACTTGTTCCATCGCCTCTCGCCCGATCAAATCGTCCTCCGTAAGGTCGGAGAACTCAAGAATCGCCTCCCTCATCGAAAGCCGGCGCCAGGGACGGGAGAAATCGATGTGATCATCACCCCAGGGGATCACCAGCGATCCGCAGACCTCTTCGGCCACAGACGTCACAAGCTCTTCGGTGAAATCCATCAGCATCTCGTAGTCTGCGTAGGCCCAGTAGAACTCCAGCATCGTGAACTCCGGGTTATGCCGAGTCGAAATACCCTCGTTCCTGAAGTTCCTGTTGAGTTCAAACACCCGTTCAAAGCCTCCGACGATCAGCCGCTTGAGGTAAAGCTCAGGAGCGATCCGCAGGAAAAGGTCGATGTCCAGGGTGTTGTGGTGGGTGATGAAGGGCCTGGCCGTCGCCCCACCGGAAATCGGCTGCATCATCGGCGTCTCGACTTCCATAAAACCGTGACCCTCGAGGAACCGCCTGATGGCCGATACCGCCCGGCTTCTGGTGACGAAGACCTCTCGTGAATCGACGTTCGCCAGGAGATCCAGATATCGCTGCCTGGCCCGTGTCTCAGGATCAGTCAATCCCTTGTGCTTTTCGGGCAAAGGCCTCAGAGACTTGGCCAGTACCTCGAGCTTTGCCACTCTGACCGACAGCTCTCCAGTCCGAGTCCTGAAAACCACGCCTTCGACGCCGATAAAATCTCCAAGATCCAGGAGATTGACAACCTCCCATGTGGCCTCGTCAAGGTCATTTTTCCGGAGAAACAGCTGAAGGCGTTCACCCCCGTCCGACAAGTCGGCAAAGATCACCTTGCCCTGGCGCCGAACCGCCAGAAGCCGACCGGCCAGACGTACGGCTTCGGACCGTGCTTCGAGTTCCTCCGTCGTCAACTCGTCGAGAGCGCCCCGCACATCCGAGACCGAAGTCTCGACTCGGAACCGTGGCGGATAAGGATCAAGACCCCGATCTCGAAGTGCATCCAGTTTGACCCGCCGGTCAGCCATCAGCTTGTTGAGGGGTTGTTGGGTCTGGTTCTCAGTCATTCGTCCTCCCTGAGGCGACGGATTGTAGCGCAGCAATTCGTCGAACGAATTGCATGGGGTTTGGGTTTTTCGCAGTCCCTATCGTTTCGAACCCGTTCGGCCTCCCCGTGCTTTCTTTTCGGACGCCGTTCGCGGACCACGCTTGCCCTTCGGCACGACCTTGCGGGTTGCCTTGAGGAGCCTCTCAACTTCCGTTCTCGTGAGATCCCTGAATTGGCCGGGCGATATGTGATCGTCACGCAGCGGACCTATTGCCGTCCGCCGCAATCGTTGCACCGGGTGACCGACACGGAAAAAGAGCTCACGGACCTCGTGTGTCCGGCCTTCGGTGACCTCTACCCGCCACCAGGAATTGCCCTCACGGGTGACCCGTTCCCTCCTGGCGCTCTTGGGGATGACCTTCTTCCCGTCGACATGGGCCCCTTTTCGAAGCCTGGCCGCCTCGGACTCGGACAAGATCCCCCGGACCTTCACCAGATACTCCCGGACAATTCCATACCTCGGGTGGGCTACTTTCGTGGCCAGATCACCATCGTTGGTCATCAGGATCAGGCCCTCGGAGTGATAGTCCAGGCGACCCACAGGATAGACCCTTTCTCGGATGGTCGGCTTGAGCAGATCCACTACCGTCATCCGCTCTTCGGGGTCGTCACAGGTCGTCATCACCTGGCGGGGTTTATAGAGCAGGATGTACCGTGGTGCTTCTTCCCTCTTGAGCATCTTGCCGTCGACCTTGACGTGATCAACCGAAGGATCCGCCGATGAGCCCAGCTTGGCGACAACGCCGTTGACCGTCACCCGTCCTTCGGTGATGATCCTCTCGCCCTCACGACGGGAGCACAATCCCGCCTTTGCCATCAGTTTTTGTAGTCGTTCTTGAGTCATCATTCCCTCCTCGTTGGGGGGCGACCGGTTCGAATTGACCAGCGCCTCCGGGACATTCCACCTCGCGGCGGGGATGTGGACTTTAGCACACCGGGGTCATTCCGAACCCAGGATCAACCCCGGAAATCAAGAGCACCCCTCTCCGACGGGAAGTGCCGGGTGCGGCTTTCTTCACCCGGCAGACCTTCAGACCAAGACACCGCTGCGAAGAAAGCCGACACCGGGCAATCCACGGGGAGCGCCTCAGCAATCGAGTCTCCGCCAATGCCGTCAATGCCGAGGTCATTTTTCGGAGGGGTGATCTCCTCCCAATTTCTGTAACCAAGCCCCTTGAGGAAATGCGCCGAGCGGGGGCGATCGGCAGCCGTTCAGCACACGGTGGTCGTAATGCGCCCCCGAAGGCCGGGGTTGGGGAACAGGGAGCAGCAGACAACTCGTCAGTACGCCGAGCCTCGGCGCGACGCAACCGTCAAAAAAATGATCATCTCCGCATCGTCCACTTCGTAGAAAAACCGCCACGCCCCGATGCGATATCGCCAGGTCTCTGGTGTGTAGCCCTTCAGTTTCTTGATCTGTGGCCCGAACCGCGGTTGCAGCCGCAGTTGGCCGTATACGGTCCCGCGGAGTTTCACGAGTACCCTTCGATCCCCGCCAAGGGCGATTGCCTTGAGGTCTTTCTGAAATCTCTCGGTTTCGAAAATCCGATATTCACTCGACAAAGCGACCCCGCCGTTCTCGGGCCTCTTCCGAACCCTCCTGCAAGCGTTCAACAAGGGCTGAGTTGGCCAAGATCTCTGCCATCTCGGCGTCATCGATGAACTGGTCCTCCTGGATTTTCAGGAGTGCCGCTCGTTGGATCAAGTTTGCCAGTGAACGACCGTCAGCGCGTGCTGCAGCGGCAAACGCCCGGTAGGTATCCTCATCAAGCCTCAAAGTAATCGTCTTCGACATATGCACCTCGCATTCGTTTTCATTCTAAACGAATCAAAGTGAATTAGCAAGAAGGACGAGCCCGGAACGAGATCCACTCCTGTAGCCAAGCCCCTTGAGGGAAATGTGCCGAGCGGGGGCGT
>JAOZPW010000095.1:0-6129 GCA_029932545.1 Thermoanaerobaculales bacterium
GCTGTCAGCTGATGGCTGAAAGCTCAGCTTCTTGCAAAAATAGCGAAACGAGAAAGCGCTCGTTGCGGGCCAGGAGGGTGTAGGGCATTGAATCACCGGCGCCTTTCGGGTGTCGTGAAGGCCCTTTTTCGTTGCATCCTCGGCCAGTACGGGGAGGGGGAGTACAGCGTCTCAAATGCGCCTCAAATGGCACTTAACGACCCTCCGAAATCCATCCGCCGTCAATGCCCTACGCCCTCCTAGCCTTTCACTTTTTGGTTCCGGCTCCGCCGGTTTAACCGGACGGTACGCTATACTGCGGCCTGGAGTTTGAGAATTTTTTCACGAGTCGATTCGGGACGGTACAATCATGACAGACAACGGTAGGCTCAGGGAGTGGACACGGATAGAATACGAGGGGACTCCTGTCTGGATCCAACCAACGGTGCCGGACTGGTTCGTGCCAAACCTCAGGGCTGATTTCATCCTCTCAGCCATGGCCTCGGGAGAAGAGCTCTACGAGACCGCTGCCCGCTACGCGACTTGTTTCGGCGTCGATCCCGGACCGGCGATCGTCCAGGTAAACCATCTCCTCAAACGGATCCCCCATCGGCAGCCGGCGCCTATGGAACCTCGCCATGAACGATTGGCTCTCAACGGGCTCCGAGAGATTTGGCTCCATCTGACCAACCGATGCAATCTCCGTTGTACCCACTGTATGTTCTCTTCTTCTCCCGAAGCCTCCCTTGAGCTGAGACCAGAGGAATTGGAACTGGTCCTCAAGGAAGCCTCCGGCCTGGGATGCAACCTTTTCTACGCCACGGGCGGCGAGCCCATGATTCACGATGGCTACCCCCTTCTTTGCCAATTCGTCACCGCCCGTCCCGGCAGCCATCTGGTCACCCTGACCAACGCCCTCGCGGCCCCCAAGATGCGGGGCCTTCTGAACGACCTCCCCCGGGACCGATTCCATTTCCAAGTCAGTCTGGACGGACCCCCACCTATTCACGACGCCGTTCGCGGCGCCGGGAGCTTCGGACGCACGGAGCGGGGCATCAACGTCCTGCAAGAACTCGGCTTTCCCGTGGCCCTCGCCATGGTGGTAGACCACCATTCGGCCGAGCACATGGAATGGCTGGTGGACGAGGCAGCCCGTTTGGGCGTTGCTTCGGTTCACTACCTCTGGTACTTCGTCAAGGGCCATGGTTCAACGGTCAACCTTCCGGCCATCAGCGAGATTGCCGACGGCCTCGATCGGGCCCGCGACCTGGCGAAACGCCTCGATGTTGCCATCGACAACGTGGAGATTCTTCGTTCACAGGTGCTGTCCTTGCCCGGAACCCGGTATGACCTGACCAACGCAGGCTGGCAATCCCTGGCAGTAGGCCCCAACGGTCAAATCTATCCGACGGCGGCCCTCGTACTGGAACCGGACCTCGCCTGCGGACACCTCACCGAGGGACTGGAAAAAATTTGGCGGGAATCGGAATCACTGGACACCCTGCGACGAGCCTCCCTGACTTCCTGTACTGATCTGTCGGCCAGGCCGCTCTCCTTCCTTACCGGCGGGGGAGATCCGGACCACAGCTTTGTGGCCGATGGGCGTTTCGTGGGCGCCGACCCGTGGCTGGAGCTCTACGAGCGGACAGCCCTCTCCTTGATCTCGGAACAGTCGGGGCCGGAGGATGCCGTAGACCGCCCCGCCTTCCGCGCCCGTATGGGAGAACGACTCGAAGCATGCAGCGAAGAGGACGCCCTGTGCGCCTTCACACACTCCAACTGCGTACTCTCTCTGGCCCAGGAGGACGGACACTCCCTGGCACGAAGCTTCTACGGCGCAGCCGCAGATACTCCCAACGAGGAGATCATCAACCCGGCGGGTTACGAAAATGCCACGGAGACGGCCCTCCCCGGCTCCGCAGTCTCTCGCAGCTACGGATGCGGGAGCCCGGTTCTCGACGCCAAAATTGGGGCCGGCGACACGGTGCTTGATCTCGGCTGTGGGGCGGGCATCGAGCTGTGCGTTGCCGCAGAACATGTGGGACCCACGGGGCGCGTGATCGGGATCGACATGCTCGACGAAATGCTCGACCTAGCCGGGAAGGCGGCGCGGGAGATGGGGCGCCGTCTCGGTTATGAGAACATCGAACTGAGAAACGGGTTGCTGGAAAACTTACCTCTTCCCGACGACTCCGTGGACATCGTCATCTCGAACTGCGTCATCAACCTCACCGAGGACAAGCGCCGGACTTTTGAGGAGATCCGGAGGGTTCTCCGGCCAGGTGGACGACTTGTGGTAGCCGACGTCTGCTGCGAGGAGGAACCATCGCTCGCCGTCCGCTACAACGAGAAGCTCCGAGGCGAATGTATCGGCGGTGCGCTCTTACAAGACGAATTGATCGGGCTGCTCGAGGACGTGGGCTTTGAGGGGCTCACCATCCTCAAACGGCTTCCCTACCGCGAGGTCTCCGGCCATCCCTTCTACTCCCTGACCTACGCTGCCACGGCGCCGGGAAGGCTCGTGTCCAGGCGCGGGATCTACCGCGGCCCCTTCGCTGCAGTGGTGACGGATGCCGGCGACCTGATTCCCAGGGGCCACACGGTGGATCTGTGTCTCCCGAAGGAGGTCGAGGACGAATCGGTGTTTCTCCTGGACGATCAGGGCGCCGTTACCAATGTGGATCTCGGCTCTGGGTGTGCCTGCTTCGTACCGCCCCAGGAGACGGAGAATACGGTTCCCGAACAACGGACCGCCGAGGGTTGCATGGTATGCAAATCCCCTCTCGAGTATCTTGAGACGGCCGAAGCCATGACCTGCAGCTATTGCGGGCGGACCATGAACTCCAGTACACGGTGCGAAACCAAACATTTCGTCTGCGACGACTGCCACGTCGACGGAGCGCCCGAGGCGATCATCAGCATGGCCACGGCCTCCGACGAGCGGGACATGATTCGTCTATTCCTGACCATGCGGCAACATCCCTCGATCCCGGTCCATGGTCCGGAGTACCATGCGTTGGTGCCGGCAGTGATCGTCACCGCGGCGCGAAACAGCGGGCTTTCCATCGACGAACGACATATACGGACCGCAGTCGAACGCGGACGGACCGTGGCGGGTGGCGCCTGCGGTTTCATGGGGGCATGTGGGGCGGCCCTCGGTGTAGGAACGGCGTTCTCCGTCATCCTCGGGGCAAACCCTCTCACAGGTGACAAAAGACGCCTCCTTCACTCGGTGACGATCTCCGCACTCAAGGAGATCGGATCGCTGGAGGCTGCGCGGTGTTGCCAACGTGACTCCCTGATCGCCCTGCAAACGGCCGCCGAACTCTCCACCACGATCCTCGGCATGCAACTCGAGGCATCGGAATCCGTCGTTTGCGAACAACTGGCCATCAACCACGACTGCCTCGGTTCCGGCTGTCCGTTCTGGCCCAAGCCTGACTGGATCTCCACTGAAGAAGCCTCCGGAAGACTTCCTGGGCTCCCGGTACTGAATGGTCAAGGGCCCCTCCATCACGATTCAACCTGACGAATCCGCAGACCAAAAAATCTCTCCCTGTTAGGAATCGTTCCGAAAGTTACCTCAAAGCCACACCCAACACAGTTACCTGTTCGTAACATTCCGGATGAAACCTCGCGCTTCTAGTTCATAAGCTACAGTTTTTCAATACCTTACAACTCTCTACCTCGATTTCCCATTGGCACAATACTTGCTCAACTCCCCATAAGTAAAGGATCGCCCTTCGAAGGTCGTCGGGCATGCGGAACGAGGAAACAATACCAAGGGAGGTAGTCATGAGAAGAGGTTTGGGAAGTGCAAAGGTTGCGGTGATCGTTGGAACGCTAGTCTTGTTTGTGTTCGTACTCGGTATTCCCGGGACAGCGGACGCCAAGATTACTCTCAAGGACAAGGTCGGAGACAAGGAAATCAAGCTCAATATCTACGGATTTTCGCAGTTTGAGGCACGAGGTGGGGATGGAAACTCGTCCGAGGGCGGAGTCTATTTCAGGGCCCAGAGAATTCGTGTCGGCTTCAACTATTTCCACGGCCCTCTCGCCGGTAAACTGTTCCTCGACTTCAACCAGTCCCATTCCAATTCGGATGGCGGGATCCCCAAGATGATCAAGGATGCCTTTGCGTCCTACAAGTGGTCCAACTCGGCGTTCATCAAACTCGGCATGTTCAAGACCCCCCTCGGGATGGACTTTACGACCCCCGGTTGGAACCTCGACATTGCAACGCGCGACGAGGAAAAAGGTCTGGTGCTCGAGCGCGACTTTGGTGTCATGCTCTCCGGACGTCTGATAGGCCAGCCCGAAGAAAAGGCGATGAAGTGCAACGGGCTGGAGATGGGAAACGAACGGCAGGGCTACGGTTTTGGATATGACATCGGCGTATTCAACCCCGCCGGGCGATCCGCCGCGGTAATCTGGGACACCGCAGTTCGTGGCGATGCTCTTGCGTACGTCGGCCGCCTGCACTACGACCACGGCCCCGGCCTCCACCTCGAGGCAGCCTATGCCGTTTCCGAGAAGGCCGGTGGACCCGATACCGAAGACTACTCCGTCTATGACGTCGGAATCTCCTCTGAGTTCGGAAAATGGGAGTTGAAGGCCGAGTACGTGGCCGGACAGAGCGTTCGCGGCGTGGACGGTTGGGACTCTGATGCGTACTTCGTAAACGCCGGTTTCATGCTGGTCGACAACCTGCAGGGCGTCGTGCGGCACTACTCTGGGACCTCCGACAAGCCGGGCGTGGACTCGCTGACACTGGACAACACATTCATCGGTCTCAACTGGTATCTCTCACCCCTTCGCTACAAACCCAGAGATCTTCAGCGCCACAAGATCGTCCTCAATTACATCATCGCCGGCGGTGACAACGAGGAATGGAACGGCGTTGCCGGATTCAGAGACGACGGCTGGATCCTCCAGTGGCAGTACAAGTACTGATTCTCCAGGAACAATAACGATTACAAGGACCCCGGGGATACGGCCCCGGGGTCCTTTTTAGGGTATATTAATTTGAGGAGGCAGTCATGGCTCGACATCCACTTGGAATTCTGATCACGGTACTCATTGCGGCCATCCTTGCCTTCGCCCTTGTCGTTTCGGCTGAAGGACCCGCTTACCATTGGCAGGTCGAAGCCAACGGCGCCAAAGGGACACTGGATCTCTCCGTAGAACCAGCGGGCAAGATCAGCGGCACCCTTTTTGAGATCCCCGTGGAAGGCTGGTTGGTGGGCCGGCACCTGGTTCTCGTCCGGGAGGGCGGAGGAGGACAAGAGACGTGGGAGGCATGGCTGGCGACCCCGGAGAACGTGCACGGCGATGGCCAGCCCATCCTGGCCGGGACATTCCTCCGGCCCGGCGAGGGCGCCCCGCTCCCCTGGTTCGGCACATCTCGGCCCCAGGTTGCCGGGAGTGAGACTGCTCTGTCATCCCCTCCCCCGCCTGAAGCCACTCAGTGGGAACATCGGCCCGAGAACTCAGACGAGGCGGCACCGGGGTCACTCACCGTTCCACTGTCGACGGCGGCGATGCCGCATGCCGAACGCCCAACGCCGGAGAAAACACCCCCTCTGCAGCCATCTACCGCTCCGCCACACCTTCCTTCGGGCCAGCCGGCCCTTGCGGGAACCTGGGAGACACCCGATGGCCCCCTGATGATTCGCCAGGAAGGCTCGAGTTTGGTCTTCTCTTTGCCAGACCGTGAGGTCTCCGGGCGGCTAACCGGTCCAGACAGCCTGATCGGCGGATTCGGGCCCGGGTGCTGCAAGGGCCATTTGGAGCAGGAGTTCGCCGTTATAGTCTGGGACAACGGCGTCCACTGGTACCGGAAGTAACTGCCCTGTCCGCGCGCCCTGAAGGACGCATCGACATCTGATACTGGATCTCCGAAGAATAGAATTTGTAGGCGGATCCTTCAGGGTCCGCTGCCGGCTGCTCGCCAATCTACTCAATTGCGTATTCGAGAATTCTCTTGCGGTCGCCCTCCGACATCATCCGGAGCCGAACGACGTACTGAGTAACCAACGGTTGGCCGGTGCCCTCGACTGGCAGCATTCCCTCAAATATCTTGCGGGCTGCACTGCGAGTGTCGATGCTGACCCTTTTACGACCGCCGTGAATCATAGTGGCTACACGGGA
>JAOZPW010000095.1:6139-12462 GCA_029932545.1 Thermoanaerobaculales bacterium
AGTTCACCCAGATCCTTCGCATCCTCCTCTCCGGAGATCAAGACGCGTCGTTTCCCTGCCAGGGCGTAGCCGCTGTCGCCGGCATAACGGATCTTGTGGTCGTTGAGCCCTCGCAGAACATCCACACCGAATTCTCGCGTGGTCTCCACATCCCCAAGCCCGGGAAGAGCCTGATCAAGGTAAGTGTCCACCGCTGTGTAGATCAGGGCCAAGGCGCCATCAAAGGATGCCGCGGAAATCTCAACCTTTTCGAATTCTTCGGAAGCCAGAAGGTCCGCCATCTGTTCCCTGGCCTGCCGGTACGCCGCATCGTGGGTTACCTCCTGAGATTCGGCCTCCACAACTCCCACCACCACCACCATCGTCAGCACCATCAATCCCACAACTCTGTTTCGCATCACGATCTCCTTATTCATTGGGCAATCTCTTTCTTTCCTTTAATGCTCACCCAGACTCAATACCATCAGGGGAACCATCAGAATTCTACCGGACCTCCAAGTCATACGCTTTCATCTTCTCCCAGAGAGTCTTCCGGCTGACGCCCAGAAGATCTGCTGCCTTGCTCCGCCGTCCTTCGGTCGCAGCGAGGGCATCATAGATGGCATTGATCTCGGCCCGGACCACGGCTTCGTGGAGTCTCACCACGTCCCCCGCAGCCCTCACGGTTCTTGAGCTCTTGAGGCCATGGAAATTCTGCGGCAGGTCCGCTACGGTGACCTGGGGCCCACGACAGAACAGGAGTGCACGTTCCACGGCATTCCGAAGCTCCCGAACGTTACCAGGCCAGTCATACGCATCGAAAACCTCCAACACTTCATCCGAGTAGCCCTCGACATCCTTGCCCCGCTCATCCGCGAATTCCCTCAAGAACACCTGAGCAAGCAACGAAATATCTTCCTTGCGCTCACGGAGAGGGGGCAACTGAATCGTGGCCGTATTGGTCCGAAAAAACAGGTCCTGCCGGAACCGTCCTTCGGCGATCTCCTCCTCCAACGGACGAAGCGACGCCGAAACAATCCGCAGGTCTACATCGATAGGCTTGTTCGATCCCAACCGCTCGATTTGACGTTCCTGCAAAACCCGGAGCAGCTTGACCTGGAAGGGCAGCGGCAGCTCGCCGATCTCATCGAGGAACAGCGTCCCCCCGCTTGCGGCCTCGAACCGGCCGATCCGCCGCTGACTGGCACCGGTGAATGCTCCCCGCTCATAGCCGAACAACTCAGATTCGATCAGCGATTCGGGCAGCGAGGCACAGCTGACCCGGATGTACGGCCTGGCCCGGCGTGGCGAGTTGTAGTGGATGGCTGCAGCCACCAGTTCTTTGCCAGTCCCCGATTCCCCCTGAATCAACACGCTTGCGTCAGAATCCGCGATCACCCTGATAAGCTCGAACACCTCCTGCATCACCTTGCTTTTTCCGATAATATTTGAAAAGGAGTACCTCGTCTCCAACTGTTCCTGCAGTCGGACATTTTGCTCACTGAGTCTGCGGAACGAACAGACGTTCGAGAGCCGAACGTAGAGCTGGGTCATGGAGAACGGCTTGGTAATAAAGTCCACGGCACCTTCCCGCATGGCCTCAACCGCCTTCTCGACCGTACCGTGGGCCGTGATGATGACGACGGTGGTTGCCGGCTGGATCGATTTGACCCTCCGCAAAACCTCCATTCCACCAATACGCGGCATGACGAGATCGGTCAGCACAAACTCGTGGAGAAACCGCTCGAAGAGAACGAGCCCCTGGGCGCCGTCCTCAGCCACGTCCACCGTCCAACCTTCCTTCTGGAGGGAATCCCGAATCGATATCCTGAGCAATGGCTCGTCTTCGATAACCAGCACTCGGCCGACACAACTGTTCATGTATTCCTCCCCCGCCCGGTGGCGCCATCCGGAAACGGCAACCGGATCCGGAATACTGTACCCCGGTCTACTTCGCTCTCGACTTCGATGGTGCCACCGTGGGCTCGGACAATAGTGTCACTCACCGTCAAGCCCAAACCTGTTCCTTCACCGACCTCCCGAGTGGTGAAGAACGGATCGAAAATTCGCTTGCTGATCTCTGGAGGGATGCCGACGCCATCATCTGCAACCTCGGCAACCAGGAATCCGTCCGCCACCCCTGTCCTGAGGAGGAGCGTTCCTCCATTGGGCATCGCCTGGATTGCGTTGAGGATCAGATTGAGGAAGAGCTGCTCCATCTGGAAATGATCGGCGGATACGATCAGATCCTTGGGGCTGAGCTCCAACTTGGTTTCGACCCCCTGACTCTTGATCTGGTAGGCGGTCATCTCCAGCACATGGCGAATGTTGTGATTAATGGAGGTCATCTCCAGCTTCATCTCACGGGCACGTGAAAAATCAAGCAGGTTCTGAACCGTTCGCTCGATTCTGTGAAGGCCGTCCCGGATCAGCCCCAGGTACCGCTTGACCGTCTCCGGATCGTCGATGGACGCTTCCAAATTCTCGCTGCAGGCAAGGACTCCCGCCAGGGGATTGTTCACCTCATGCGCCACCCCTGCAGCCAGCGTCCCGACGGCGGCCATCTTCTCGGTGTGGACCAACTGGGATTGGCGCACGGCATCCCTATGCTGGGCCTCCTCCAACTCATCCATCATCCGATTGAACCCCCCCGCAAGCTCACCCACCTCGTCACCCCGCCGGTCGTCACTCCGCACCGACAGATCACCACGCGCCGCCCACTTCATCCGACGGTTAAGGGCAAGAATCGGCCGGATCAGAGTTTCCACGTACAGAGCCGTAAGGATCGAGTTGCCCAGCATGAAGATCATCGCCATGATCCCCACCCGCCTGCCAAGGGCAGCGGCCCTTTGCTCCACCTGCCTCATGGAGAATCCTGCCGCCAAAGAACCCCAGAATTTTGTCGAGATATTCAGAGCCGTCCGGACCTCCAGGATCCGCTCCCCATTCTCGGCCCGGAGGATCTCGGTGGTAGATTCCGTCTCGAACTCTGAAGGATCGAGGGCCCGGAGGAACGGCTTCCCCAGCAACTCCCACCGATTCGAATGGTTGACCCGTCCGGAGGGATCCGTCACAACGACGTAACGGATGAAGTCACGGTTCCGATCAACCACCTCGTTGATGGTGTCTTCAATCAAACCGCTCTCCGAGATCAGGTCCAGATCCTCGTACATCAGAGTATCCGTAATGGGGATCGCCAGGGTCTCGGTCAGACTCCGCGCCCGGTTGACGATACCCTCGTAGCGGCTCCTCCGCTCGTAGGTCATCCCAAGGATCGCCGCCCCGGTCATGGTGAGCACGATCAAGGTATTCGAATAGAGGAAGAACTTCGTCCGGAGGCCGAGGCGCATACTCCTAACCTTTTCCTGGGCACTTCAGCAATTGAGGTGGATCGACCAATCCCCGCCTACCGAAGAGCCGATCCACCAACCGTCGTACCGGCAGGTAATCGGCGGCCGATACCGGCGCAAAGCCCCCCGCCAATTCTTCGTCCCAACCCTGCATCCGCCTCCGGATTTCCGGGTCATGTTCCGGACGCTCCATGAGCACTTCCACCAGAGACCGGCGGAACTCCGGTGAGGCTCCCGGCCTTAACACCAGGGGAAAATTCGGAATCGGTTCCGACCGGGCGAGAATCCTCAAGCCCCGTTCGGCAAAGCGCTCTCCCACAATGTCGCGGACCCCGCAGGCATCCGCCGTACCCAGGACCACCGCTGTGGCAGCCCGATCGTGGTGGCCAAGATAGCGGCATATGAAGTCCTCGCCCGGGTTCAGACCAGCCTCCCGAAGCATCAAACACGGTACGAGATGCGCCGAGGTGGAGAGCGGTGAACCGAAGGCAAAAACAGTCCCCGCAAGATCGGAGAGTGTCTGGAGGGGGCTGTCCTGGCGGACCATTATCAGACTCCTGAAGGTCGCACTTCCCCTGGTATTGAGACGAACCACCGGGGTGGCGCCACAGGCCTCGTGCACCCGCAGGTATGTAAAAGGGCCGAGATAGGCCAGATCGAGCTTGCCAGAACACAACGCCTGGACCGTCTCTTCGTAATCCAGCGTTACCGCCAGCTCCCACCGATCACCCGTCGTCTCGGTCAGGTAGTCGACAAGCTGTTGGTACTTGACGTACATCAGACGCGGGTTGTAAAAACCGACCACGCCCAAATGTCGTACGGTGGACACGGTAACCGGAGCCTCCCCTGAGAACGCCGGGAAGACCCTCGGGAAGAAGAGGGTCACGAGAAAACAGAGGCCGACTCCGAGCCACCGTACTCCCCGCCGAGGATCAGTCCACCCGGACAGACTCAGCTGCGAGATGTTCCACCAACTCATGTCCCGCCACCTCAATTTCCGCCCATTCGACGCGATTCCAGCCGAATTCCAGGGCCCTTTTTCGCGATTCCGGACCGACACACCACGCTCTAACATCCGGCCCCCATCCTACACCACCACGCACCAGATCCAGTGCCTCGACCTCCTCCCGGGAGGCCACCACCACATCGGTCAAGGGGAGAGCCTCCAGGACCACACGGGCTGCCGGCGTTAATGGAAGTGAAGACTCCACAACCTCGGCGCCGGCGTATTCCAACGCCTCTTCCCAACTCGTGCCCCGCATCAGGAGAATCCGGCGTCCCGCCAGGGGGCGCCTGACAACCCAGTTGAGGCTATTCGAGTGTCGGACCGTCGGACCGATCACGATCAGTGCCGGTGGATCGAGGGCCTCTTGCCGCACGGCTTCCGGAAGATCGGAGAGCGTGCTGATGACGGACCGCTGTGCGCTGGTGGTTCCCCTTTCCACCACGGCCGCCGGAGTCTCTGGATCCATTCCGGCAGCGAGCAGACTGTTCACCATGACCGGCAGCGCCTTCATGCCCATGTAGGCCACCAGTGTCGACGACGGGTCCTGGGCCAGGAGATCCCACCGGACCTGTGTCCCGTCCTTCTCGCACTCGTGCGCCGTCAGAAACGTCACCCGCACAGCCTCCCGCCGGTGGGTGACCGGAATGCCGGCCCACGCAGGCCCGGCGATACCGGCAGTTACCCCTGGCACTACCTCGAAGGGAAGATCCGCTGCCGCCAGGGCCTCCGCCTCTTCACCACCCCGCCCGAAAACGAAGGGATCTCCTCCCTTGAACCGCACCACCCTCTTCCCCTGCTCAGAAAGGCGAATCAGCATGGCGTTGATCTCCTCCTGCGGTACCGGATGGCGTCCCGCCGACTTACCCACACAGCGCAGCTCCACACCCTCAGGAAGGTCACAAGGCAAAGCGGATGCGGCAAGCCGGTCGTAGACTACCGCGTCGGCAGACATCAACCTTCGGTAACCCCGCAAGGTCAGGAGCCCTGGATTCCCAGGACCTGAACCCACCAGGGAAACCATACCCGGCCCGGCGCCCTCGACCCGGCCCCCAGTTATGATCACTTCGTTAGAATCCTCCCGTTCACCATCGCCGAGCCCTTCCAAAAACCCGAGTTCTTCGTGGGGCGTCGGAACCCGTATCTGGCGAGTCTCCGGATCCACCGTTGTCTCGAAGTATTTGTCGAACAAGGCCTCGCGGGAGACGCTCGAAACGCCCAGACCTCGGACCTTCTCCCGAAACCGGGCCGCGGCCTCCAGCCACTCCCCCCACTCCGGACCGATCCATCGTTCCAGCATTCGCCGCAGACGGCGGATCGCGAACGGCGCCGTGCCACCTGACGCCACGGCAAGATGGAGATCACCCCGCCGGACCACGGACGGCAGGTGAAAGGTGCATAATTCCGGATCATCGGCGACGTTGACCCAGATACCCGCCCCGGAAGCGTCCTCAAACACCTGGCGATTCACCCCACGATCGTCCGTTGCGGCAAACACCAGGACGTACCCTGCACCCTCTCCGGCGGCATAGGGCCGCCGTTCCAGCACAATTCGGCCATCGTCGGCAAGCGTTACCACCCCGGGCACGACGTCCGGGGCCACGACAGTCACCTTCGCGTTCTCGGCCACTAACCCTTGGATCTTGCGATAGGCAACGCCACCTCCGCCCACCACCAGACAGCTCTGCCCCGCAAGTTGCAGCATTACCGGAAACATCGTTGATCCTCTCTCTCCATCGGGCCATTCCCAACGGCCGGCAGTTTAACCCGTACCACACCTATCTCCTTGAATCTTGTGACGGCGCCGAGTGGTGGTTGAAAACTGCCTAGCCCGTACTTCTCACCAGTGTCCGGCTGCAAGGCGCGAACCACAACGACCTTCGGCGTTTTCTCGATTCGCTCGCTCGACGTACCGCAAGTATGCCTTCGCTCCCTCATCTTGCGAGATCACCGAATCTCATTGCGTTTCGCGCCTTTCGCTTCGAAAACCG
>JAOZPW010000365.1 GCA_029932545.1 Thermoanaerobaculales bacterium
GGAGAGGCGCCGTTCGCGGGCCTTGAGGCCCCGGATCCTCGCTTGATACCCGAGAATAATGGCAACAATCAGCGCCAGGGACATCAGCAGCATTGCCCACCAGGATTCCCATGGGGCTGCCTTGACCTCGAACCTGAATTCGACGGGGCCGGAGATATTTCCTGCAAAATCGCGTCCCCAGACTCTGAAGGTGTAAGCGCCGCCTTTGAGGGTCTGGTACTCCCTCCGATTCTCCGTGGTCCAAGGTGTCGGTTGTTCGTCAAGGCCGATCAGTTGGGTCCGGAAACGGGTCTGATTTTCCTTGAAGTACGACAGAAGGACATAGTCGAAGACGATGTGCCGGTTGTTATACTTCAGGATCGCCCCTTGTGAGGGAATGTCACCAGAGCCTGTTGCCAGGGAGGCTTCAAGCAGCAGCTGATCGGCATGTCGATCCGGTCGATTAATCGAGGGTTCGAGAACCGCGGCGCCTCCCACGGTCCCGACCCAGATCCTGCCGGCTTCATCGACCAGTGCGGCGCCCGACTTTCCTTCGTTGAGGGGAAGACCGTCCTCCTTCGTGAAGGTTGTCAATGAGAAACCACCCGGGCCTTCGGCGCTGGATCCGTTTTGGGTCAACCTGGCGACGCCTGAATTGGTCAGAAGGTAGATTTGATCCTCGAGGTCTTCGACTATTGCGCTGATGACAAGACTGGGGAGGGCTGGGTTCGAGGTGTCGGTCAACGTGAACAGCGGCTGGGCATTGTCGTCCTGGTTGAGTACCGTCACCCCGCCCCCGTCCGTGCCGACCCAGAGGCATCGACGTCCGTGGTTGTCGGTTCTTTCGAAGAGGCACTGAACTGCGGTGTTGACAAGTCCGGCGGTCCGGTTGATCGATTGCCAATGTCCGTCGGAGAAACAGGCCAGACCCGTGGTCGACCCGACCCAGAGTTTGGCGCTTCCGTCGGGTTCCGCGGTTTCCAGGAGCGACAGGACCGAGCCCAGAGGTTGGTTCCCAACGGTGTCGATGTGAACCCATTGCCCATCGGAAAACCGAGCCAATCCGTGGCGGGTGCCAACCCACAGCACGGTTGGACCGTCCTCCGGATGAGACTCCAGCACGGTTTGTACCATGTTGGAAGGGAGGGCGCCGCTTTCCTCGGTGAAAGGGGTCCAATGCCCTTGGAAATACTTGAGCAGACCGCCGTTCCGGGTTCCGACCCAGAGCACGGGTTTCTTGTCGGCCGATTGGCCTTTTCCGAGGCATTGCACGGTCTGAGACGACAGCTGATCGGTGAAGTGGGTCCACACTCCGGTCGAAAACCGATAGAGACCATCCCCGTCGGTCCCCAACCAGAGTTCCTTCGATCCGTCAGGGGTACGAGTTTCCAATAATGCGTTGACCGGGGCAACTTGGGGTGAGCCCTCCGGAACCAGGCGTTTCCAGGAGCCCTCAACCAGCTGGGCCAGGCCGCCGTTTCGGCTCCCCACCCACAGCATGGCAGGTGCGTCGGAGGGGTTGATTTCGAGCAGGCTGTAGACCGCATTGGAAGGGAGCCCGTTTCGAGTGGAGATCGTCTTGATCTTGTTATGGCTGATTCGGACCAAACCACCACCATCGGTTCCGGCCCAGAGCGAGGCGCCTCCCTCGATCGAGGTGCCAAGCACAAGGCTGGTGATGAAATTGCTGGGCAAGCCGCTTTTCGTCGTGATGCTAAACCAGTGCTCTCCATCTTTGAGCCGGGCAAGACCATCGCCGTAGGTACCGATCCACAAGGCGCCCCGAGTCCCTTCGCCAGGAATACGAACGATGCTGTTGACTGACCCCGTCGGAAATTCGGGATCTACGGAGAACTGTTCGGAATCTGGTCTGAGCACGGCCAGTCCACTTTCCGTGCCGACCCACAACGTTGTGCCCGTGTCGTCCTTCTCGGCCATCAAGCCCCATATCCGGTTGCTGGGAAGGCCATGTTCTGTTGTCAGAATTGTCCACTGACCGTTCTCGTAGCGACCCAGGCCGCCGCCGTAGGTTCCGGCCCAGATAACCGGTGCGCCGGCCGGTGAGAAGGTCTCTTCAAGCACATTGACACGAGGGCAGCCGGTCCGGATGCACAAAGTCTCGGCCTCACTCCATGTGCCGTTCTGAAGTCTGAAGAGTCCTCCGGCACGGGTTCCGAACCACAGGCTTCCATCCGAAGCTCCAAGAATTGCTCGAATGAAGTTGGATCGAAGCCGGGAGGGCATGTTGATCGTATGCCACTGTCGACCGTCGAGGTATGCCGCACCGTCCTGGGTGCCGATCCAGAGACGTCCTCGCGAATCCAGATCGATCGCATGCACGGTGTTCTGAGGAAGGCCCTGCGTGTCTCTGAAAACCCGGAAGGCCATTGATGACCGGTCAAACGGATCATCACCCGGGGAGGCGTCTGCCGGCCCGTCATTGATCGCTGTCAGTGATATCAACACCAGCAGCGTACCAAGGAGAATACGGTGCATCATGGTTGTTACATGATAACGAGAATCGGAACCGCTGTGAAGGGCTAGGAGCGCGTACCGTATTGGCCCCTTGAGGTCACGATTTGCCTCAAGGTGGCGGTGCGAAGGCCAATCCGGCCACGCTCCTAGCTTATCGCGCTTCGCGCGAGTGGATAAATGGAGTTCATTCTCGAAAAAGCTAGGCAGGAGACCGCGGTATCGGGGCAGATTTCGGAGATTGCGTCGACAAAGGGCCTTCTAGTAATTCATCCCCCTAACAATGCGCGCAGCGCATTATAGGAGCCTGTGGGGCAGAGGCCGGAGATCAACTCAACTCTACGGTCGCTTCGGCGGCCTATGCCCAACAGGCTCCTAGTGTCAGTTGTCGGTTTTCGGGGTCGCCCACGCCGCCATTGTCCCGGACCTTCTGAGCTGGTTTGTTTTCATAAGGTAGAATAGAAGTGCGAAGAGAATGTGAATGTCGGTTGACCAGCGAGATTGAGCTGCTGTGGGAAGTAAAACCCACTTGGAGGTTGAAACCATGAAGAACGTAATGCGCGTGGTGGTCGGAGCTATGGTGCTTGGGCTGATGGTGATGGCGCCTATGTATATTGGCGCCGAAGATCCTGAACCTACTCCGAATCCGGTGCCAACGAAGGCACCGGCGAAACGTCCGAAAACGCTCTCTGATCTGGCTGGGGGGATCAAGCTCCAACAACCTGAAGGGAAGAAGGACGGCGGTGTCGTCATCGACAATGCCAATTTGAAGGCTATGGGCCAGGGAGCAGTTATTTCCGAAGGAAAGGTTTCTAGCGCCCCGGTCAC
>JAOZPW010000366.1 GCA_029932545.1 Thermoanaerobaculales bacterium
CCCCAACCATCCTCGTCAGCACCCACGGCAAGCAGCCGAAGGGCACGAGGGGAAGGTCCTGAATCGTGTTGACGAAGACTAAGTCCGAGCTGACAATGTGGTAATCACAGGCAAAGAACGGCGCCGCCAGCCGCAAGGCGATCTCGCCATCTGCGGCCCCGACGACAAAGGAGTTCAAGCCGCGAACGCTTTCGATGAACCTGTGGATCATGTTCTCGACGCGCACAATCCGTCTTCCAAACTCCAAGTCATTGTTCACACCTTCGCCTGACGAGCCTGCCAGCAGCTTTTCGAGGCTTGCCCTGTCGAGAAGGCCGGGAGGCGTGAGCAACACCAGGATCGGACTCGGCTTGGAACGTTCGCTCTCAAAGAAGTCAAACAGCTCCCCGGCCAGGCTCAGCTCAGACCACGCCAGCATGTCGAGGGAATTGAATCGCACAACTGTCATCTTCTGACGTCGTTCGACGTTAAACGCCTTTCTTTGATCGTGAACTCTTCGTGACTTCATGTTTTTTCTCCCGTTCCCATCAGCCTCGTCCTTCTTCGTGTGTCTTCTTGGCTTCGCCTGGCAGGGGCGCACCTCCCTCGTTTTTCATCGCCTGCATCAGGTCTCCTCCGCCGAGCACTTTGTACAGGACAACACGATTCGCAAGCAGCGCCAGACGGACATTCACCAACCCCTGCTGAGCGCCATACAATGAACGCTGGGCTACGAGAACGCCCAGATAGGCGTCAATACCTGCCTTATACCGAGCATCGTAGAGACGAAAGCTGGCCTCGACGGCATCGACCAGTGCCTCCTGTGCTGCAGCCTGGTCATCCAACGTCGTCCGTAACGCGAGGGAGTCCTTGACCTCCCGAAAAGCGACCTGTATGGCCTTTTCATATTGGGAGATGCCGATCTCACGGTCGACATAGGCCGCGTCGAGATTGGCCCGGTTGGCGCCGCCTGTGAAGATTGGGAGCGTGATCTGGGGCATGAAACTCCAGGTGCCGGCGCCGGCGCCGAACAACCCCGACAGGTCGGTACTGATCGTGCCCACGCTGCCGGTCAGGCTGATGCGCGGGAAAAAGGCTGCTCGCGCCGCACCGATATTGGCATTCATCGCTTGAAGCCGGCTTTCGGCCATGAGAATGTCCGGACGCTGAAGCAGCACCTCGGAAGAAACTCCTGCAGACACATCCTTCGGCGCCCGAACCGATTCCAGGGTGTCGGGCAACAGCTCATCCGGCAGGGGGACCCCGATGAGGAGGCTCAACGCGTTCTCATCCACAGCAACACGGCCTGTGAATGCAGCCACATCGACACGGGCGACCTCAACCTGGGCCTGAGCCTGGCGCAGGTCCAACTCGGAAGCAACGCCAAATTCTCTGCTTTGTCGAATCAGTTCGTAACTGTCTTTCTGAGTCTCCAAGGTGATTTGGGCCAGTTGTAGACTCTCCCGATCCGCCGCCATAGCCAGATAGCTGTTGGCCACAGCGGCAACCAGCGAAATCTGCGCGGCGGACCGCGCATATTGCGTTGCGAAGAACTGCTGGAGTGCTGCTTCCTTTAGGCTTCGAACTCTTCCGAAAAGGTCCAATTCCCATGCGGCGACTCCCAGCCCAACTGTGTACGTTTCCTGGGTATAGGCGTGCCCCGTCAATGACATTCCCTCGGGGACCCGCGTCGTGTCTCCCGCCGCTGCCACACCCACACTGGGCATGAGCTGTGACCGTTGAATTCCGTACAACGCTTGCGCCTTTTCAATATTCAACGCAGCCACTCGGAGGTCGCGATTGTTGGCCAACGCCAGTTCAATAACCTCCTGCATTCGCGGATCAGGGAAGAAATCCTTCCATTGAATATCGGACGCCAACATAGGGTCTGCCCCGGTATCGACGTTCGAATTCTCGGCGCCTTCGGACCAGGAACGCGGAATCGGTGATTCAGGTTGAACATAATCGGGGGCCAGGCTGCAGCCACCAAAATAGAGAACACAACCAACGAGTAGGAATACGTGCCTGTTCATATTATTGATCCTCAACGGGATTTTCTTCGACGTACTTCATCGTCACACCCTTACGAAGTTTGCCAAGCGCCTTGTAGATCATCACGTAGAACAGGGGCGCAAACAGAGTCACGAGGAAAGTCGAGGTCACCACTCCCCCCAGCACACCGGTACCGATGGCCTTTTGAGCCCCTGCCCCGGCGCCGCTTGCAATGGCGAGAGGAAGCACGCCGAACCCGAAGGCCAGTGACGTCATGACAATGGGCCGGAGCCTCAACTTGGCGCCTTCAAGGGTTGCATCGACCAGTCCCATGCCCGCGTCGACTCTGGCCCTGGCGAACTGGACGATCAAGATGGCGTTCTTGGTGGTCAGACCCAGTGTGGTCAACAGCGCGATCTGGAAGTAGATGTCATTGGGCATGCCCCTCATACTTGACGCGAGCACACCGCCAATGACCCCAAGGGGAAGGGTCATAAGGATCGCGATGGGGATGGGCCAGCTCTCGTACAGGGCTGCGAGAACCAGGAAGACCACGAGAATGGAAAACGCATACAGCATGGGCGCCTGGGAACCGGCCATCCGTTCCTGGTAGGAGAGTCCGGTCCAGTCATAACCGATTCCCTGCGGCAGTTTCGAGACAAGTTCTTCCATGGCCTGCATCGCATCGCCCGAACTGGATCCCGGCGCCGGTTCACCCCAGATGTTGACGGACGGGAAACCGTTGTAGCGCTCGAGTTGTGCAGAACCGGTTGTCCAGTGCCCAGAGCCAATGGAAGAGAAAGGAACCATCTCGCCTGCAAAATTACGAATGTACTGCTTGTCCAGGTCCTTTGGGAGCATTCGGTACGGCGCATCCGCCTGCACAAAGACTCGTTTGACCCGTCCGGCCTGAATGAAGTCGTTGACATAGGCGCTTCCGAAGGCCGCCGCGATGGTGTTGTGAATGGATGTTATCGGGACCCCCAGAGCGCCGGCCTTCTCCCAGTCGACGTCGAGATGGTACTCGGGAACGTCTTCCATGCCGTTGGGCCGGACCCGTATCAACCGTGGATCCTGGGCCACCATGCCGAGCAGTTGGTTGCGGGCCGCCATCAATTTTTCATGGCCGATACCGCCTCTGTCCAACAACTGAAAGTCAAATCCGGCGGCGTTGCCCAGCTCGATGACCGCCGGTGGGGGAAAGGCGAACACCATGGCGCCTCGTATTTGTGAAAATACCCTCATGGCCCTCCCGGCCACGGCATCGACCTTCAGATCAGGCCGGTCGCGGACATCCCAGTCCTTGA
>JAOZPW010000096.1:0-6899 GCA_029932545.1 Thermoanaerobaculales bacterium
CCAGGACCGCGGACTCATGACTCTCGCCAAATTGCTCTTGTTGTCGCCGTGCCTCTGGCCTGGGATTATCGACTGTCGATTCTTCTTGCGGTGGTCATATTGGCGTCCGTTGGCTGCCACATGTCGGCCCGTACCGCTATTACTCCGTGGTGTACCGCCAGGTCATTCACGACACTTGCGGTCCTAAAGTACGTCAACACTCGACAAGCTTGAGATCAGTCCTCGTAAAATCCTCACCGACGCACAGCAGGGGCTGATCAGCGACCTCATATTCTCTATTTTTACCTTCAACAGGCTACGTGATCACCCTTACGCTCAGCCTCGGTGGGCACAGCCGGCACCACGGGCTCGTCCTTTTCAGGTTCGAGGCGGGGCCGAACGACCAGGAAGGCAGTGAGCGCACCTGCGCCCATCAGCAGGCCCAGTCCGACCCCAAGGCGGTAGGAGAGGCCGAAACCGTAGTCCTCCACGAGGATGTAGGTGGTGGTGACTACGGTCATGAACACCGCCGGCGGCACGGCGAGCCACCAACTGCTCCGTCTGCGCGCGAGAAATACCGCACCCGCCCACAGGGTCACCGCAGCCAGGGTCTGATTGGCCCACCCGAAGTAGCGCCAAATGACAGTGAAATTGACAAAATTGAGGGCTATGGCGATAGCGAACATCGGTAGAGCAATCAGGTAGCGGTTGCGTACCCGGCGCTGTGACAGGCCCAGATAGTCGGCTGCTATCAGCCGTGCGACCCGGAAGGCCGTATCCCCGGAGGTGATCGGCAGAACCACGACCCCGAGCAGGGCAAGCACACCGCCGAAGGTCCCCATTGTCGTCACGCAAACGTCATGCACGACCTGGCCGGGGCCACCCGAGGCAAGAGCCGCAGACAGCGCCTCGGGCCCGGCGTAAAAGCCCTGGGCCGCCGAGGCCCACACCAGCGCGATGAACCCTTCGGCGATCATGGCTCCGTAAAACACCGGACGCATCGATCGTTCGTTTTTCAGGCACCGCGCCATCAATGGACTCTGAGTAGCGTGGAAACCGCTGACGGCGCCGCAGCTGACGGTGATGAAGATGATCGGCCAGGTTGCCAAGCCCCCGGGGTGAAGATTTGCCAGGGTGAACTCGGGCAGAGGCAACTGACCCCTGAGGATGGCCAGGCTCAAGCCCCCAACCATCACCAGCAGCGCCACCGCCAGGATCGGGTAGAGGCGACCGATGATGGTGTTGATAGGCAGTAACGTCGCCACGACGTAGTAGGCAAAGATGCCCACCATCACCACCCAGAGCCACATCGGATGACCGGCAAAGGTCGAAGCCAGCCACGCAGCCCCACCGGGCCCGAACCACCCACCGACGGTTTCGGCCGGTAGCAGTTGCACAATCAGCATCGCCGGTCCTTTGACGAAGACCGTACCCACCAGGATCATCAATCCCAGGATGAAAGCTGTGGCGACGTGGCGAGCACCCGACCCGAGGTAGTGCCCGATAAGGTCCGGCAGACCGGCCCCGTTGTTGCGAATCGACATGACGCCGGACAGGAAATCGTGGATCGCGCCGCCCAGAACCGCCCCAAAAACTACCCACAAGAAAACCTGCGGGCCCCACAGAGCGCCCATGATCGGTCCAAATACCGGTCCCAATCCGGCGATATTCAGGAGCTGAATGAGGTAAACCCGCCAAGTAGGCATAGCGACGAAATCCAGACCGTCGGCCAGAGCGATCGCCGGAGTGACCCGGTTGGGGTCGGGCCGCACCGCTCTCTCCGCCACACGGCCGTACACTGTGTAGCCCAGAACCAGCAGCACACAACCGGCAAGAAACACAGTCATCAGGCGGACCTCCACGGTGAGTCTACGACGGCTGAGAATCCGTTTCAAACAACCATATCGATTTTCTGTTATACTCTCGTTCTTCGCGGGCGTGTGGCCCTGTCGTGAGTTCACACCAGCAGCCCTCTTGTTAACCGACTCGGTGTGACCGCCCACGACCAACACCACTGGAAAAACCAATGAATGAAACGACCTTTGCGGATGTTCCCGCAGGCCTTGGCCCCGTCCTCGCGGATCGCGGCTTCACCGAACTGACCCCAATCCAGATAGAAATCCTCAATCCCGACCTTGCCGGCCGCGACCTGCGCATCTCGTCGCAGACCGGTTCCGGTAAGACCGTGGCCTTAGGCCTCGTTGTGGCAGAAGAAGTTGCTGCCGCGGTGAACCTGGACAATCACGGCCCCAATCGGGCTCGCCCCTCCGTAGTCCTGGTCGCCCCCACCCGGGAGCTGGCCGTGCAACTGGCCGAGGAATTGACCTGGCTGTTCAAGCCCCTCGGCGCCACCGTGATATCACTGACGGGAGGAACCTCCCTCGGGCTCGATTTCCAGCAACTCAAGCGCAACCCGCAAATCCTCGTCGGCACACCCGGACGGATGCGCGATCACCTCGAACGTGGCAGCCTGCTGCTCGACCGAGTCAGCGTGGTTGCCCTCGACGAAGCCGACGAAATGTTGGCCATGGGCTTTGAGGAAGAGGTTGCGGCTATCCTCGAGGCGACACCGAAAGACCGCCGTACCCACCTGGTGTCGGCCACCTTCCCCCCGTCGGTTCGGTCGGTTGCGGCACGCCACCAGCACGACGCCGTAATGGTTGCCGGAACCGCACCCGGCGAATCCAACTCCGATATCGAGTTCAAGACGATGATCGTTGCCGAGAAGCAACGGCTCTCAGCCTTGGTCAACGTCCTCTTGATGGAACCCGAAGCAAAGACCCTGATCTTTGTTCGCACCCGACTGGATACCACCGGATTGGCGGAAGCACTTTCCGACCTCGGTTTTGCGGCGCGTCCACTGTCCGGTGATCTCAATCAACGCGAGCGTACCGCCACTCTGAACGCGTTTAGACGCGGACAGACGCCAATTCTGGTGGCTACCGACGTCGCGGCCCGCGGACTCGACGTGCAAGACATCGCCCAGGTCATCCATGTTCACCTGCCCGACAACGCCGAGCTCTTGACCCACCGCAGCGGTCGTACCGGCCGCGCGGGACGCAAGGGTATTTGCTTGATCTTCACGCCTCCTCAAGCTGCCCGAAGGGTAGATTTCATGTTGCGTCACGCCGGTATCGAGGCCAGTCGTATTGAGGCTCCCAACAAAAAGGACATCAACCGCGCCTCTGATGAGCGACTGCTCGAGCAATTCTCTGAGGTCGATGCCGGTGAACGCGGAGATGCTGATCGCCTCCATTCTGTAGCAGCCGAGTTGCTCCAGGGCCGTGACCCTGTTTCCGTGGTGGCCACACTTCTGGGAGAGACCGGCCACGGTGGCCCCTGCGCACCACGACATATCGAACCTGTTTCCTTCCGGGAAAATCGGAACTCCCAACACCGGCACCCACAGGGCCGACGCCCTTCAAACGGAAACTGGGCCCGATTCCAGGTCAGTTGGGGCAAGAACCACGGCGCAGATCCAGGACGCCTGCTGGCCATCGTGTGCCGCCGAGGCGGCATCACAAGCTCGGACGTTGGTTCCATCTCCATCGGTGGACAATCCTCGATGGTCGAGGTCAACCCCAAGATCGCCCAGGCCTTCGCCCGCTCGGCAGGCCGCCATGATCCCCGCGACCCCAGAATCAAGTTCCGCGAATGGCGTGACACCAAGCCCAAGGGTAGGCAGCGGTAAGGCTGAGGCTGAGAACACAGCTTTGCGGACGTTGAGGTTGGTTGAGTCTTCATGCGTCTGCCGATCAACGGCGAGGACCACTCAATTCAGGTTATAGTCTTGTTCATCGGGGCTGAGAAGACCTGTTGGCAGGTGTTCTGTCGGAGGATCCAGGTGAGCAGCGTTTTTGTGATTGACCTTTCAAACAGAGTGCACACGATCCTTGTTGCGACAGCCTTGGCTGCCGTGTCAATGCTGAGCCTCGGTTGTATCAGTCAGAATCTGCCGACTGAGGATGTGGCGGTGGAACCACGAACGAAGTCTGTCGTCGTGCCGGAAAATGCTCAGGCATCTGCCTCTCCTCGAAGCAACTCCGATCACACCGTTGGCATTTTGCGTCCCGATCCAGAGGACATGGAGCGTGTGTATCAACTCGTAGTGATCCAACCGGCGGACTCTGACGGATCGATGACCACCGGCGAACGAGAGGCGGCTCATCGTCAGCATCTCGTGCGGCTGCATGGAGCGACACTTGCGGTCACCACTGGGAAGATTGACGACGGTCGTCGTTTTATGATCCTTCCCGCCGATAACCTGGCCCTGTTGAGTGAACGCCTCCAGGATGACCCATACTTCGGGGATCCTCCACGGTTCCGGACCGCAGTTTTTCGTTTCACCGTCGGAGATCTGTGCGGCGAATTGCCGGCCGAAAGCGAACGCGAGCTTCAGTTGGTATGGTTCGCACGCGACCTTGACGTTCTGAGGCGCGGCGGTGAACAGGCTCCGGCGCCCTTTGGGCCCGAACTGCGATTGCAGGAGAATGTGGCGGCTGCGGGCGCCTGGGGTTTCGGTCACGAGGGAGTTGTATTCCTCGATGCCGGTTCGGTCAATGGCGCTGAAAAATTGCTGTCCTCGTGGCCGATTGATATTCACGATCAGTGGTCCCATGAGGTATACGGTGTGAGGGTGCGGAGCAACAGTTTCTGCCTCAGAAGCCCGCCGGGAAGCTGATTCATATGGGTTATACTCATCCCCGAGACGCCGGGGTGGTGGGGTGCTCTGAAAAAAAGAGGGCCCCAGGTGCGTTCACACCGGAGCCCTCGTGATCTACTTGCTTGTTGACTACGGCTCGTCGTAGTACACCCTGGCGTTGTAGAGTTTGAAGTCGTCGTACACACATGTGGTCACGAAGTAGGCGAATTGCCACGCGACAAGGGGTTCGGTTATTGTCCCGCTGTTCAAGGAGTCGATGCCGCTGTCCGCTCCAGAGCTGGTGACGGATGCCATAATTTCTGCGTACCCGGTGTCCTTGTTCACCCGCCGCAGGAAGACCGTCATGTCAAGGCCGGCATTGTTATCCGTTACATTAGCGTAGAACCAACTAATCGTGGCGCCCGTGGGTACGTTGAGCGGAGCATACATGCACGTCGAAGATCCGTCTCCGTCGCCGGCGATATAACCATAGTTGAAAAAGAAATTGTGGGAGTCCGCATCGCCGCCATCAGAGTGGAAGGCAGCAGCGGGAACCACCATTGGTGAAGAGTAGGCGCGTTGGTTTCGCTCGTGGTCGGGCGTCACCTCGATTGAGTCGTCGTTGATCGGTGGAATATCATTGGGGTTCCAAGCCCAGGCCCCAGCCGCCACCCCAATAACGAGGGCCACGAGAAGCGACAGGCGTACAATGCATCTTGCAGATTTTCTCATCATTGCTTTTCCTTTCATCATCGCTGTAGCCTTATGGCGCACTGGAAGACCAGACGCTGTAGTTCCCAGATTCAAAGCCGTCGGAGAATATATGCTCAGGGTGGTGCCAGAGCCGCGCGCTGTAGATGCCCTGTGCATCGTTACCAAGGCAGGTGGCTACATAATATGAATAAAACAAATGGTCGATATCCCGATACTCAACGGGAATGTCCCGTTCCCCTATCGATTGGGGACCGCTGCTCTCTTCAGTGGTGACGACGCGCCCGATCTTCTCGACCACACCGGTGTAATTCTGAATTCGGTAGAAATCCAGCCAAACATAGTCAGCGACATCATTGTCGTAAAAGGACGCATAGAATTGGTAGAGAACACCATCGTCGGGAAGCGTTACCGGGGCCATGACGCACCCGGCATGGAGCGCGTCAGAGTCTCCTTGTATTCGTCCACTTCCAAAGTTGAAGAAATAGACATCTGCGTCGTAAGCCCCGGCCGAATTAAATCCGGCGCCGGGAATGTTGAAGAGGCGGAAATAACCGGGATCATCCGGGAAACCGCGCTCGGAATCCAGGTCTGAAGCTGTGACCAACGGGACTGTAGCCACGGCGATGACGAATAGAAGAACGGCCCAAAAACAGAATGTGTTTGAATATCGCATGACCTACTCCGTATACCAGATGCGGGCTTGGTGTACTAAGATATTGGTACTGCTGCTACAGGTCGTCAGGTAGTAAGAATGATCCTGTGAAACGACGTGAGCGAGGTCAAATTTAAATAGGTTTTGGAGACCGATATCGCCGGAGGAGACTACAGAAGCGACAGTCTCGACGACCCCGTCGTAATTGTCCACACGTTTGAGATAAATGGTAACGTTCTGGGCTGCGTCGTCGTCTGTGATCGTTACCCAGTATTCAAATATCGTTACCCCGGTCTTGAGGAACACTGGGGCCATCATGCAGACGGTGGAGCCGTTCGATCTCCATCCACCCCTATTGAAATAATAATAAAAGCCCTCCATCAAAACGCCGTCGTTTCGCCACTCGGCGCTCGAAACGACATATGGGGATCCAAACTCCCTGCTCTCTCCTTCAGAGAGATCGCCGCTCTTCATTTCGGAGTCCGGCAGGTTCATAAACGTTTCCGCGTTTGAGTTTGCCCCTGCCACAGTTGCCCCCAGGGACATCATCATGGCCAGGGTGACGCAGTAGACAATACCTCGAAAAGCCCTCCACATATGCAATTCTCCTTTCGGCTCGAACCCATTTACCTGTAAATACCTGGGCATAGTATACATTAACCCGATCGGTCACTCTTAAGAAAATTTTACTGACAGGCAACATTTGTCGCATTTTCCCAAGGCAGTTTGACAGAGGCAGGACTGATGCGCGCGTTTGGGGATCGCAGCCTCAGACCACCACACCATGGCGCTGCTCAATCACCCCTCCCCTGCCGAACTCTCAGCAAACCACCGGAAGATGGCCGGCAGCACGAGGAGCGTCAGCACAGTCGACGTGGCCAGGCCACCGATGACGACCGTCGCCAGAGGCCG
>JAOZPW010000096.1:6909-12424 GCA_029932545.1 Thermoanaerobaculales bacterium
GTGGCCCTCATCGAGGGAATCTCTCATGGCCCCTAGAGGCCATAGAGGTAGTGGCAGGTGCGACAGCCTTCGGGGGCTTGCGGCATGGCAGCAATGACCCGATTGAAGGCTTCCTGCATAGCGAGCAGGTTTGGAGGAAAGTCTTCGCCGGCAAGCGCCTTGTCGTGGGCTCGCTCGCGCTCCTCGAAGGTCTCGCGGTAGAAGAGGCAGAGGTCGCTGTCCCAGATCTCGTCCAGGGAATCCTCCGGCAGACGGCCGTAGTGCACGGCGGGGAATTCGACGGGCTCGCCGAGGAACGAACTCGGTCCGGCGACGGCGAGGTTGATGCAGGGTGCCACTACGCCGTCGTAGCGCACGAAGAGGGCGGTGCGAGGGTCTTGGCCGCAGACCGGCGTCTCCTCCGGCTGAAAACGGGGCTGGGTGACCTCGATTCCGAGCTTTTCCCCGAGCCGTCGCGCCCGGCGTACCGCCCGGCGGAGCTGATGGAGTTGTTTGTCGTCCCGGTGGTGGAACAAGGCGAAGCCGGAGCCCGCCTCCCCGCGGGAGACGTCGGCCTGCTTGAGCTGGAGCACATCGACTCCGAGGTCCGCCGCCAGCCGCACCATCTCCTCGAGCTGGCAGACCGTGTCGGGCATCATCAGGAAGTTGATCATCAGCCGCGGGTGGCCCTCCGATCGCCGCACCGCCAGTCGTTCGAGGTTCCCACAGACCGTCTCGAACGCGGCGCCCTTGCGGATCGACTCGTAGACCTCGGCTGTGGCGCCATCGATGGATACCGCCACCCAATCCACGCCGATCTCGAGGATGCTCTCCACGGCCGCCTCTCCCATCAGCGTGCCGTTGGTCAGAAAGCCGACCCGGCACTGAGCCGCCTTGGCCTCGGCCATACGGTCGAAGAACCTCGGATGGAGCAGGGGCTCACCCCCTCCGCTGAAGTCCAGGGAGGCGATGCGATCAAGATGCGACGCAACGGCCTGCCACACCCTCTCGGGCATCAGTCCCTCGTACCGCACGCTCTCCCTCTCACACGTCCAGGGGCACATCACGCATTCGAGATTGCAGGCGAAGGAGGTCTCGACCTGAACGAGCTGCCACCTTCGTTCTTCGCGAGGTGTGTGGTCCGTGGGCCGCGCCCGCGCCCAATCCCGCAGCGGCCGGACCTTCCTCTCGCGCCAGCCCAGCCAGAGGGCCGCGAGTCCTGCCGCGGCTCTCGCGCGGCGGTCGAGCCAGAGCTCTCCGGAACCCCGGCCCATTGCGGCGACGATCCTCTCCGCTGCGGGTGCAGGATCGGCTCCGCATCCCCCTCCCGACAGACAGAGTCCGGGACGACGGGATTCACTGTACGCGTGTTCATCGAAGTTGGTATCGAGGGTTCCTGGAAAGACGTCAAGGACCCGGATGCCGAGGGGCTCGACTTCCACTCGAAGAGTGTTGGAGAGAACTGCGAGAGCCGACTTGGAAGCGCTGTAGATCCCGCGGGTAGGCATCGCGCCGCGGCCGGAGCAGGATTCGATGTTGACGATCAGGCCCTCACCGAGCGCTGCCATCCGAGGCAGCAGCGCCAGAGTCAGGGCCAGCGGAGAGAAGGTGTTGACCTCGAAGACTCGCCGCGTGGTTTTCTCGTCGGTCTCCTCGATCAGTGCGTTGTAGCCGACGCCGGCATTGTTGATCAGCACCTCCAGGCGGTCCCAGACGGCGGCCGCATCCCGGGCCAGCCGCCCGGCCTCGCCGGGCAGCGCAAGATCCGCCGCGATGCCCCGAATCTCCGCACCCTCGGGAAGTTCGTGGATCAGGCGGTGGAGGTCCTCGGAGCTGCGTGCCGAGACCACCAGCCGAGCGCCGGCCTCCGCCAGCCGCCGGGCCAGTGCCCGGCCCAGCCCTCCGGTCGCCCCGGTGAGCAACACGACTCGACCCGCTAAATCCAGATGGAGACTCGCCATAATAGAGCTGCCTCTCGATTCCGTAACGAACCAGAACACACCGGGAGAAGGAGTGCTTCACCTACCGCATCCAGGAGGGCGAAGCGAGAGTTATTCCCTCTCCGGCATCCCCAAGCAGCATACCAGGGCTGAAGGCCTTCTCGGGGCAGATTGACCACCAGCCGGCACCCGTACGTCGAGGTGTTTAACTGCCCGGCCACGGCCACCCAGTCTGCAACCATGTATCCCTTCCGGCCGACAACCCCACCGTCACTTGACCTGCTCCTCCCCTTCCGAACCCTCCGTAAACCACCTGAAGATCGCCGGCAGCACGAGCAGCGTCAACTCCAACGCCCTGCCGTACAAGCTGGTTGAGATAGGTCACCAGGACCATGCGGTTCTCACGGGTGATCTGGCGCGGGCCCACGATCTCCCGCATCTCGACCACCTGCGACAACGGCACGGTGCCCTCGGATGACATCTTCCATGCCTGCCTGGGAGCCCACCTGCCACTGGTCTTTTGGCTTGCGGAAGCGGTTGGCATCCTCCAGGCGTCCTCGGGTTTGCAGGAGGTCCGACTACAGGCGAAATTTTTCGATTGCGTGAGAAAACCGGCCGGCGATTTGCCGAAAGAACTGAACGTGAACATCAGTGAAAGCCTCTTTTTGTTGAGACGAGAAAAAGAGGAATCTCAGAGGGTTGCCCATGGCATAGAGGGGGCAGGTCAAGCATTCTACGGCACGTTGGTGCTCCACTCCGAGGTGTCTCCAGACTCGAAGCCGTCTACGAACAAAACCGCCAGGCAATCGATGTCAGTGGCCGAGTTGTTGCCGGTGCTCGGGTCGGTAACGCCCGCAGGCGCCGCGACAGTGGCGGTGTTGCTGATCCGATCATATACCGCTATCGGGTCAACTGTACACACCGCGGTGTAGCTCACCCAGGCAGAAACCGGCAGATCAGCGAAATCCGACAGGTTTCCAACCACCGGTCCGGGCGTGCAGCCGGCACCAGCCGAAGCGGTACAGCTCCACTCGCAGTTGATCAGCTCGATCGGGAAGATGTCTTCGACCTTGGCGGAGAGGGCGTCGCTGGGGCCGTTATTGACAGCAGTGATCGTGTAGGTGACCGTGTCGCCCGGCTCGGCGATGAGCACCCCGTCGTCTTTGGAGATCGCGAGGTCGGCCTCGGGCGTCAGGGTGTCCGAGTCGCTGGCGCTGTCGTTGGCCGCGTTCGGGTCGATGACGCCGCTTGGTTCAGCCACCGTGGCCGTGTTGACGAGGTCGCCGGTGGCGCTCGGATCCACGGTGGCGTTGGCGACATAGGTCACCGAAGCGCCCGTCGGCAGGTCTACCGCGTCGCCGATATCGCCCGAGCCGTAGGATGGATCCAGGGACAGCTGATCCCAGCTGGTCCCGTTCCAGTGGTGGGCGTTGAGCCCGCTGCAGGTGTTGCCGGAAAGCTCGCCGGCTGAGTAGAAGAAGCTACCGAACGCGTCCCGGCCGGTCGTGTTGGTGGGGGCGATGTCGAAGCAGCGTTGCACACTCTCTCCCGGGATGGCGGTGCAGTGCTGGTTGCCGCTGATGGTGACCGTGGTACTGCCGAGGTCGGCGTTGTTGGCGTTGAGGGTCAGTCCGCCGTAGTCGCCGGTGTTGAAGAAAACGACCTCCGAGCTGCCGTTCACATCCTGTGTGCGCTGCAGGGCGCCGTTGTTGGTCAGGAAATTGTTGACGGTGAGACCGTCCGGGTCCATGTCCACAAGGGTGGCGCCGCTTTCAATCGTCAGGTTTGCAAAGGCGAGACCCTCGGCGGCCACGGTCTGAGAGCCGGCGCCGCTGAAGGTCACGACACCGTTGTTGGCGCTGAAGACGCCGCCGTTGTAGCCGAGGTCGCCGCCGACGTCGACTCCATGGTCCGACGCCGATACGTGCAACGTGCCGCTATTGAGAACCAGGTCGCCCTCCACGTTCAGGGGTGCAGTCAGGGTGGTGACAGCCGTGGAGGTCTGGGGGTGACTGCCGGCATGAAGGGCCGCGATCCCGGTCCCGTCCAGCGCCCGGTTGTAGACACGGACGTCGTCCAGTGCGCCGTCCAAGCCTCCGTCTGAACCGCTCCAGCCCAGGTGGACTCCGTCCCCAGGCGTCACCGTTCCGGATACCGACACCGGCGTGCCCAGCTCGACTCCGTTGAGGTACAGGCGCATGGTGCTCCCGTCATAGGTGGCGGCCACGTGGTACCAGTTGCTGTCCACCCAGGCGACTGAGGCTTCGAGGTTCGTAAGGCTGCCGAAGTTGACGTAGAACTGCAGCTTGCCCGTACCCTCGTGCTTGTATCGCAGGACTGCCTTTTCGTTGCGCAGGGTGATGATGCGCATGTTGGTGCTGGAAGGCGTGCTGTCCAGCCAGACCCAGGCCGATAATGTGAACTCCTGGAGGTCGTCGATGGCCGGTGTGTCGGGGATGCTGACGTAATCCGCAGGGGACCGTTCGAGATGGAGGGCGCCGGGGTCGAAGAAGCTCACTGCCGGGGGTGTGCCGGCTTGCCAGGACGGGTCCCCGTTGAGTGCGCCGTCGTGGTGGTAGCCGGAGGAGTCGGACGCGGTGGCGCCCGAGTCCTCGTCCAGCTTCCAGTAGCCCAGCAGGCCGTCGTTGAGGGTCAGGTGGCTGAAGGACGGGCCTCCGCTCTGGCTGCCGATGTAGCCGAGCGTCACCTGACCGCCTTGGCTGCTGCGGGGGTCAAAGGACCCGCCGGTGTGGAAGAACCCTCCGCCGACGGTCATGAATCCCACTCCGAATGGTGAGGCGAACGAGGCCCCGGATAGTTTGAAGTCGCCGCTGATGCCGATGATGCCGCTATAGCCGCCGTACTGCCCACCGGCCTGCTGCCAGTCGCCGTTGACTGTCAGCCGGGCGCCGTAGTTGATTCCGCCGGCCTCGGTGTAGGCGCTGTCGATGATCCAGCCTGCCACGGTGAGGTTGGCGTTCACAGTAAAGGCCCGGTCGTGGTCGGCAAATACAGGGATGTTGTTGGGCGCCGGCAGGACGCCGCCCTGCCAGTTGCCGGGGGTTGAGGTGTAGCCGCCGTCAAAAGTATCCCCGGTCCACATGATGTAGGGCGACTCGTAGGCCCCGGTGTCGCACAGGCCACCGGTGGGGCGGGGTTCGTTGCGCTGGTCGGAGGTGTAGGTGGTGCCGCAGCCGTTCGTCCCTTCTGGAATCACGTCCACTGCGGGGCTGTCGTAGCTGAGGGCGTGGGTCTGAGTGGGTCCGCCGTTGTCAGCCAGTGGACCGAGCCTGGCATCAGAGGTTGTCTGGTCGCCGGTTCCGCTGCTGGGACAGCCGGCGCCGGAACCCACAAGGTTGTAGCCCTGGGAGGTGTAGTAGGTTGGGGAGCCGTTACAGTCGTTGCTGCTCGCACCCATGTCCGTATTCCCGGCGATGATTGTGCCCTGGACGCTGAAACCGCCACCATGGAGCCACTGAAGCCCGCCGCCTGAACTGCTGGTTCCGTCGTTGTCTGAGTCGGTGGTGTTGCCGGTGATGGTGCAGTGGACCAGGGTTACCGTGGAGCTGGAGCTGTAGTTTCTTACCCCGCCTCCT
>JAOZPW010000367.1 GCA_029932545.1 Thermoanaerobaculales bacterium
TTTTCATTGTGCGTCATCGTTCTGCTGGCGTCAGCCGCCGGCTATGCTGCGACGACAGGTCGACTCAACGGTACGGTCAAGGACAACGAGGGGCTTGCCCTCCCGGGTGTCACCGTCCAGATTACATCCGCCAATTTGATGGGTACTCAGGTGGCCATCACCGGTGGTGACGGAGGCTTTTCCTTCGCGGCCCTGCCGATCGGCAAGTACACCGTCGAGGCATCGTTGGTTGGATTCCAGGGTGCAACGGGAGAGGTCCGTGTCAGCCTGGACGGGACGGCCAGCGTGGCCTTTACACTGGTGCCGGAACAGTTTTCCGACGAGATCATCGTCGAGGCAACCGTGCCCGTCGTGGATACAGCCCAGGTCAACACCCAACAGGTCTTCGACCAAGACTTTCTTCAGAATGCAGCGATCGGCGCCTCGGGGCGTGACTATCTCTCGATCATCAGCCAGACAGCGGGCGCGGCCGGAGGCGGCAACTCCAGTGTTTTCGGTGGTACGTCGAGTGACAACAACTACCTTGTCGACGGCCTGAGCACGACCGACCCTGTGACCCAGACCTTTGGCACGAACTTCAACTACGACGCCATCCAGGAAGTTTCCTTCCAGACCGGCGGGTACGAGGCCGAATTCGGACAGGCGACCGGCGGTATCATCAACCTGGTGACCAAGAGTGGTGGTAATGATTTCTCCGGTTCACTGGACATCCGCTACCGGGACCAGGATTTCAGCGAGAACGGCGATCACTTCGACAAGGACGAAAATGCCAGTTCCTTCGAGGACTACTCGATGACCCTGGGTGGTCCGATCCTCAGAGACAAACTGTGGTTTTTCGTCTCGTATGAGTATGTCAACACCAAGAGGCAAGACGAAGGCGCACCGTTCGTACGTGAATACGATGGACAGAACTACATCGCCAAGGCCACCTGGCAGATCGCCGACAGCCATCGCGTTGTCATTCGTTACTCCGGTGACCCGGCGGATATTCCCGGCGCCAACAGCTCGCGATTCGTCGAACCTGAAGCCTCCTACACCCAGGAACAGGGTGGTGGCATCTGGGGCATGGAGTTGAATTCGGTCCTTTCCGACAGCCTCTTGCTCAACGTCAGGGGCGGTATCAACCGCGGTAATCTTGACGGTGGTCCCACCAACGGTACCGAGAACGAGTCGAGGCACTACAACCAGGACACCTTCATTTCGAGCAACAACTACGTGCAGACTTTCACCGGCGATCGTGATCGCGACGAACTCGGCGCCTCCTTGAGCTGGTTCCTCGACGATCTTGCCGGTTCCCACGAGTTCAAGTTTGGTGCGGAATACTCCGACCAGAGTTTTGTCGAGTGGAACTGGCTCAACGGCGGAGGCTTCTTCACCGAAGTCAACCCCAACGAGGGTGACGTTGACCTCAACGGTGACGGCTACGTCAACTGGTACGTCACGGTCAACGAGGCGGAAGAAGGGGCAGTACCTGGTTACAATCCCGACGGCAGCCTCAACGACAATGCTCTGGCGGTCCGGCGTTCGGTCGAGACCACCGGTGGTGTGACGACGTTCTTTGCGCAGGATACCTGGCGGCCGATGGCAAACCTGACCGTCAAGCCCGGTATCCGGTTCGACAATGTTCAGCTTGACAACGCCATCGGCGAGACGGTTGCCGATATGGATCGTTGGCAGCCGCGCATCGGCGTGGCGTGGGACATCATGGGGAATGCCAAATACGTTGCACGAGCATCCTGGGGCCGATTCATGGATCCGACCGCGTTGACCATTGCGACCTTCGCCAATGGTCTGACCGACATCTACCACGAATACGACACGATGGAGTTCCTCTGCAACGCCGGTTGGCCCTGCGACAGGGACTTCCTTGAAATGATTCTCGGCGAGGGCACCGATTGGACCAATGGTGAGGGTTACGAGTACGTCCTCTTCGACTCCCGTGGAACGACGATTTACGGTCCCGCCCAGACCTTGGATCAGGAAACCCGTAACAACCCAGACGGTAATTTCGGATATCTGGAAACGCCGTACGCCGACGAGTTGATCATTGCCTTCGAGATGCAGGTGGCGCCGGAGACTTCCTTAGAGATCACCTATGTCGACAAAGAAACCAAGAACTTGATTGAGGACACATGTTCGAACAATACGTGGGTTTGGGATTCCAACGTTCCGGCGCCGGACTTCGATGATTCATCGACCTGGACAACTCCGGCCGGCTGTGACCACTACACCATCGCCAATCACGACTATCTCTACCGCGAGTACAATGCCCTGATCGGAAAGTTTGAGACTCGAGGTGACTGGTGGCATGGATTGTTCAGCTGGACCCACTCCGAGTCCAAGGGCAACAACGAGTCGACCGCTGCGTGGTCCTATGCCCGGGGCGAGATCGACACCTTCCCGGTCAACTTCTACAACATCGACGGTTACAAGAGTGACCACCGTGAGGATCGCCTGAAGGCAAGTGGCTACGTGCTGCTGCCGGGCGCCTGGACCATCGGTCTTGACGGCTATTGGTCATCGGCAGGTCACATTACTACCCATTCGACCTGCGACGCCTACTCCGGAGCATCACAGGAGGCGCGGGACTTCTACGGCATCGGTGACGAAGCGGACGAAATGTGTGACTTCGAAAACGGTGTTTGGGGTGGTTATTCGATCTTCCTCGAGCCGCGCGGCAATACCGAGACCAAGAGCACCTGGAACGTTGACCTTTCGGTCAGCAAGGCCTTTACAGTCGGTCCTACCGACATGTCTCTGATCTTCTCGATTTATAACCTCTTCGATCGCGAGTTGGACCGTTCTTTCAACTCGACCGCCTTCCGCGAGGCGCCTGAAGATAATCAAGCTCTGGGTGAGCCGGTGTTTGAGAATGGTCCGGACAACGAACCGACCTACTTCGTTCCGATCGGTCAGCCTTTGTCCTACCGGTTGCCCCGTCGCTACGAGCTGGGCTTCCGTGTGACGTTCTAGCGTTCGATCGCTTCAAATCAAACCCGCGCTTCGGCGCGGGTTTTTTTTGACCCTCAGCGATCAGCTGAGGTACTTGCAAAAAGAGCTGCGGGGAACGCTCGATGCGGACCAGGAGGTCCGCGCTCCATTAACCCGCACTTCTCACCGATTTTCGTCGCGAGGTGCGGAAGACGTGGTGAGATGTGGCGTTTTCGCAGGGTGAGCGAATGAGGCGTAGTTCGCACTACGTTGATTGAGCGAATTCAAGAAAACGCCGCAGATTATTGCGTATTTCGCGCCGTAGCA
>JAOZPW010000368.1:0-824 GCA_029932545.1 Thermoanaerobaculales bacterium
GGCCGAGGCGTCCCCCGAGGGTACCCAGCAGATCACGCAGAACGTGAAGAATGAAAATTGTCGTTAATCGTATCCGGCCCATGGCCGATCATTGTAGCCCGGCGAAGCCGATAAGGCTTTGCAAGGCACTTGCAAAGCTCATGAAATAGCTTAAAAAAAGGGCCCACCTCTATCGGTGGGCCCCATTCTTGTTGCCTCAGCGAAAGCTATGGAATCGTAATATCCCAACCGGTCGAACCACCACTTTCGAAACCGTCTTCGAAAATCAGGTCCCGTCCAGCCAGGGTCCATCCGATGTCCTCGAACAGGCCTGGCGTCATGTCGACCTCGTTGTACTCGTCCTCAGTCGTGAACGGCTCCATCAGGGCATCCGGCCACGCGCTGACGTCCCAGTGAGAAATCGACGACCCCATCTCCACCGGATTGGGGGCGTAGAGCTTCGGAAAACCCGCGGCATGCATTCCCCAGATACTGAGCACGTCGAAGGTGACGTTGACCCCGGGCAGTTCGGGGCGGATCAGATTGCCGTCGTCTTGTCCGATAGCAATGACGGGAATCGTCACCTGGCCGCCAACCTCGCCCCCGGCCATATTGACCAAAACGGTCCCGTCCTGGTTGTTGGCAATCACCGCCGCCGAGGCCCCGGCTTGCTCGGCGTTGAGTGCCTTGAGACCGAACTCGCAGGTTCCACGATCGATGAAGGCAATGCGTCCAGGCGTGAAGCCGACCAACGGGTCGCAGCCCAGACTGGCTGTGGCCCCTGAACCGTCATCGACCAGCTCCATGTCGCCGGTCGTGCCGTCGGACAGAGCGCCGCCGGCGCC
>JAOZPW010000368.1:834-3258 GCA_029932545.1 Thermoanaerobaculales bacterium
CGGCCAGGTTCGCGGTTATGTCATACCAATCGGCGGCGCCGAAGAGCGCACCGGTACTGTCGTATGTTCCGGCGATGCTTCCCGGCGAGTTGACGATGAAGTCAATAACCTCGGCGGCCAACCAGTCCTCAGCAGCCGCCTGGCCGAACGGACCGTCCCAGACGATCTGGTCCGTGTTGATCGCTGAAGCCAATCTCTCCCCATTCGTCATCTCGTTCCAGTGTTTGCCCGTCGTGGTGTCGAGAGTGAAGCGCGTGTAGATGTCCGGGAGCCCGCCGTTGAGCGTCCCGGTCGATTCGTTGGCGAAGTTCTGGAAACCCAATCCGTGCCCCAGTTCGTGAAGGATCACGGGATAGAGGTGCTGCCGGAGATCACCCTGGTCTGGTTGGCCGTCGAGACCGTAGTACCACCCGTGGCCACCTAGACAGTCGGGGTCGTCATCGACCGTACTGCTGAATTGCGCGGTAATGTCCGTTCTTCCGTCCTGGTCCGATCCTGCCAGGGCGTTTGCAGTAGCGGCTGAATACCAGGTGTTGGCAAAGGGCGCGTTGGGAAAGTCGCGGAGGATGTAGGTCGACCCGCACGAACCCAGGATCGCTCCACCGGCATCACAGGTCATGGGATTGAACTGGGCGGAGACGAGGATTTCGACGTCGCTCTCCACGAGGGCGCCCCACTGATCGGCCGCAGCCTCAAAAAGGATCAGGCGTTGCTCGCCCAGGGTCGTCCCCGTGTTGCCACCGACCGGATCCGCCGGCGAAGGATCGTTGAAGCCCTCGCCTGCGGAGTCATTGTTGACGATGGTGATTGTGGCGGCGCCCGCCGGCCCTGCGGCCAAGACCAGGATGGCAACCACAGCAAAAAGGCGGAAAATGCTGGAATACAACATGACAGCCCCCTACTTCGCCGCGGAGGCGGTCGCCGCGGCCTCGATCTTCGGCTGTTGTTCTACTGTCGTCACTTCTGTCAGGCTGGTCGTACATTTCTGGTGCTGTGAGCCGTCCGGCGCGATGCGAACGACCGTCGCGCTTTGGAAGCGGCCCTGAAGGTCCCGCAAGACGGCGCCGTTGGGCAAGAACTCGTCGAATAAACCTTCATCACTTTGATTGAGCATGTCGGCCACCCTGGCTTGCATCGCAGCTCGTTGTTCGGCAGTCGGCGTGCTGGTCACCCGCCCGGTCGCGGGGTCAATGAAGACCATCTTGCCTGCAGCACCGACCGGCAATTGGGCCTCTGGGGTTACCACAGAGGTCTCAGGCGCCTCAGCCTGAGGTCCTTCGTCGGCCGCTGCTGGTCCCACAACAACCAACACGGCGGCCACCATCGTCAGACAAAAAACTAAACGCCTCATCGTCATCCTCCCTTGTTGTCGGTCCCGTCGATTTTTCTCAACCCATTATACGCCGACTGGTTTCGGACCGGTGGTCTTGGGGCAGAATTTGACGCTGATTCAATGCCCGAGATCCCCAGCCCACTCCTCGACGTTGCCCTCTTCAAACCCGCCCTGAAAGAGTGATTGAGGCCTATCGATCAGGTGATAGACGAAGAGCCGTGTGTGACCTCCGGGCAGGTTGATGATGCGGGTGGGGAAGGCCGCCAAAAAGGCGCCGAGGGTTCCGGAGGGCGGGTTGGGCGTGACTACGGCAAGCCAGGTGGCGCCTTCTTCCTCCAGCCGCTGGATGAGGTCAGGCTTCAGATCACGGTCCGGAATCGACCAGCCGTAGCGCCGTGCTCGGTAGAGCAGATGGGGCGATCGGGGATCCAGACCCCCATAAGAAATCACCACCAACTCCCCCTCGGGGACGACGGTACCGATGGCGAGTCCTGCGGTCCTCAGAGGTTCCAGGACCTCGTAGTAGTGCTCCTCTGACCATCTGATCGACTCAATACCGACGATCAGCACGAGGGCCAGGACCACCATGTGGTGTATGGCCGGACCTCTGGCCTTTGCAAGTCCCGTGATGCGCAGGATCCCGAGCGCAATGGCGACCGACGCCGGGCCGACAAGGGCGAGCTGATAGTAGTTGTGCATGATATTGAGGTTGAAAAAGACCAGAATGCCGAAGCCGGCGCCGGCAATCCACCAGAACAAACTCCAACGGCGTTTGAAAGCCGTGGCCCAGAGGCCGACCACGGCCAGAGCCAGCCCGACCAACCCGGTGATTTCAAACACGAATCGTTGCCCGAGCACGAGCCAGTGGGCCGGGTTCAGTCGCATCGACCACACACCGAAGTACCAGTGGGCATTGTTGGTAAAGCGGCGATAAGTCGGAATGAAGAACCAGTCGGGGGCCGCTCCGTTGACTGTCATGGCGTGCCACTGCCATGCGATCAAGACCAAAGCGGGCAGAATCAGTGCCGGAGCATGCCTGAAAACCAGTTTCCAGCGACGCCGGGAGAGGGTCATCCAGATCAGCAGAGGCA
>JAOZPW010000097.1 GCA_029932545.1 Thermoanaerobaculales bacterium
CGCCCTTGAGGGAAATGACCTCGGCGGCCTACGGCGTCGGCCGAGACTCGATTGCTGACGACACCGCCGTGGGTTGCCCGGTGTCGCCCTTCTTCGCAACAATGGCTCAACTGGGAGGTCTGCCCGATGAAGAGAGGGCGCACCCGGCACGCCCCGTCGGAGATGAGCGCTCGTGGATTCTTGGGTGGTAGTCGGATGCACGCTCTTGAATCCCTTTCCCCAAGCGCGAAGCGCTTCATAGGATTATGGGCCGGGTTGGCCTCGGCAACGATGGCCCCGGGGTAGTGATTGAAGGCCAAAACGGCCCACAATCCTTCCGGCGCGCCCTTCAAACCTTAATCCACCTCATACTGCTCCTGATGAAACAGGGGATTCTCCCTCAAGATGACCTCGAGGCCGTGGACTTCCTCAAGCTCTCGGAGCAGGTCCCGGAAGGGCCCCTGAAGGTAGTGGGATACCTCGGGGTGAACCATTAGGGAAATCTGTTCGAGTTGGTTTGTCTGACTGAGGTCGAGAAGCTGCCTTCGGATCTCCAAGCAGACCGTCGGCAGGCTCTTGATGCGTCCGGTGCCATGGCAGTGAGGGCAGGGTCGGCTGAGAGTCCGGTCCAGACTCGGGCGGGTTCTTTTGCGGGTCAGTTGGATCAGGCCCAACTCGGACATTGGGACGAGTTGGGTCCGCGCAGGATCCAGACGAAGCTCTTCCTCAAGGCTTGAATACAAAGCTTCTCGGTGATCCTGAACTTCCATGTCGATGAAGTCGATGACGATGATGCCGCCAAGATCCCGAAGGCGGAGTTGTCGTGCAATCTCACGGACGGCCTCCTGGTTAATGTGAAAGGCGGTGTCCTCGAGATCTGTCGAACCAACATATTTTCCGGTATTGACGTCGATCGCCACCAGCGCTTCAGTCTGGTTGACGACCAGATTACCCCCACTTTTCAGCCAGACCTTTGGCCGAAGTGCCTTTTCCAGCTCACGGTCGATGCCGTGGGCAATCATCAGATCACGGGAATGGCGGAAAAGTTTGACTTTGGGAATCAGGACAGGATCTGAGCGTTCAAGGAAGGTCAAGACCTCCTGGAAAGCCTCCTCGTCATCGATCCAGCATTCATCGATTGTCCGCGCAAACATATCGCGAACAGTTCTTAGAATGGGACTCAACTCTTGATGGATCAGGCCGGGGGCAGGTATCTTTTCTGCGGTGTTCTGCACCCGCCGCCAGAGGGCCGGCAGGGCCCGTCCATCAGCTTTCAGGTCTTCGGCTTTTTGGTTCTCACCGGCGGTTCGCACGATCCACCCACCAGGTTGGTCGAACGTGCCGATGATCTCCCTCAGTCGTTCCCGTTCCTCTTCATCCGCAATGCGGCGTGATACCCCGAGTTGATTGGTTGTCGGCAAGTACACCAGAAACCTCCCCGGGAGGGAGATATAGGTCGTCAGTCGTGCGCCTTTGGAGCCCAGGGGATCCTTGACGATTTGGACAAGCACTTCTTGTCCCGGCTGAAGCAAATCATCGATCGTCGATGAGCCGAGGTTCAGTAGATCATTTTCGCCTTCGGGGGGAGAAAAGATCTCACTGAATTCATCGAGAATGCCTCCTGCCTCACGAACATAGAGAAAAGCGTCGCGGTTGAGACCAACGTCGACGAAGGCTGCCTGCATACCCGGCAGGACGCTGGTGACACGACCTTTATAGAGGTTTCCCACGACCGAAGACATCCGTAGCCTTTCGGTGCGATAGGCCACCAACCGGCCATCTTCACGCTGGGCCACCCGTGTTTCGACTGGGTTGACGGAGAGGTAGAGAATAGAACGCATCATTGATTCACAAAACGGTGGCGCCAAATCGATTGCACAATACCCAGTGTCGCACAGGTTGAGATGACGGACGAGCCCCCGTACGAGAAGAGGGGCAGGGTAATGCCGGCCGTCGGAAGCCAGCCCAGAACCATACCGAGATTGACGATGATCTGAAAGGCAAGCCAAGCGAAAACGATGGTAGCAAAACCGAGATCAAAGCGCTGTCCGGTCCTTTCCGTCAGCACACCGAGCCTGAGGAGAATGACGCTGAAGGCGACAAGAAGGGCGGAAGCACCGATAAACCCGGTGGCTTCGGCCCAGGAGGCAAACGCAAAATCTGTATGTTGGGCTGGGAGAAAACGAAGTACCGACTGGGATCCGCGGCCGATACCTTCGCCGCTCAGGCCGCCTGAACCAACTGCGATTCGGCTCTGTCGAACCTGGTACCCCGCACCGTAGGGGTCTCGATCAGCGTCGAGGACCGTCAGTACCCGTTCCTTTTGGTAAGGTTTGAGTACGGTCGCCCACGCAACCCCGGCGGTGATTACGCCCAATAATCCCAATACGACCCATACTCGAGGCCTTAAGCCTCCCAGCCACCAGCCGATCAACAGGACCGGACCGTAAGTCAAGGCTACCCCGAGATCAGGCTCCAAAAGTATCAGGCCGACCGGGATGGCGACAATGGTACTGACGACCAAAAATCCCCCGAGGTGCAATTGGCCATCCTCTCGTTTCCCCAAAAAGGCGGCAACCATCAGCATGGTTCCGAGGCGTGCAAATTCTGACGGCTGAATACTGATTGGTCCGAGCACGAACCAGCCGCGTGTTCCGCCTCTGACCTGACCGAAGACCAGGACGGCGACCAGGGCGATCAAGCATAGCGCGTAGATTTTTGGGGCTGCCTTTTCCCAATACGTTGCACGGATGAAGGAACAGGCCCACAGCAGGGACAGGCCGATAACACACCAGACCACCTGGCGCATCAAGAGTCCTGACCCAACCGCCGCCGATACGCCGTAAAGGTTGACCATTGATGCTGCCAGAACGCTAACGACGGCCAACATCAAGATCGTGTCGATCCGGTGCTGCATTGCCTTCTACTTCCCTTCTCCGAGATTGGGGCCGGATCGGAGGGCGGCTCGAAAGACAACCGCTGCAGCCGGTGCAGCAACCGATCCTCCTCCGCCGCCATGTTCGACCAGGACAGCCACAGCAACCTCCGGATCATCGACCGGCCCCCATCCGATGAACCAGGCGTGGTGCTGGAGGTGATGCGCGCGTTCGGTGTTTGAGCCCTCGCTGGGAAGACGGGCGACCTGGGCCGTGCCGGTCTTTCCTGCGACGGAAAGCCCCCGGAGGCTTCGTGCGGTTCCTTCCGACCCGACAACGACGCGCTTGAGGCCCGCGATCACCACCTCGAGACTGGAAGGATCAAGAGGAACAAACTCCCGCTCAAGCGGTGTCGCAGGAGGGATTAGATAGGGTTGTACCAGATAGCCGCCGTTAGCCAACAGAGCAAAGGCCCGTGCCATTTGGATTGCGGTGACCAATACCGGCCCCTGGCCGATAGAAACCGAGACGCTTTCGCCTGCATACCAGGGTGTCCCCCGAACCCGACGGCTCCACTCTGGAGTTCCGATCAGGCCGGAGGCCTCGTGGGCGGGGCCTAGACCCGTGGGACGGCCGAAACCAAAACGTTCGAGCCATGGAGCCATTCGTTCGATACCCAGTTTCTGACCAAGAAGGTAGAAATAGACGTCACAGGAAACTTCGAGGGCGCGTTTCATGTCGACCCTCCCGTGTCCTCCCCGGCGCCAACAGCGAAAGGTATGACCGTAGAGTGTGACCGAACCTCGACAGTAGACCGACCACTGAGGGTTGACCAGGTCTTCTTGAAGACCAGCGAGAGCCAGAAAGGGCTTGATCGTTGAACCCGGAGGGTAGGTCCCCTGTAAACACCGGTTCTGAAGGGGGTGTTGGGGGTCGTCTGAGATTTTGGACCACTCCTTGGGACTGAGGGGGGAACTGAAGAGATTGGGATCGAAACTCGGCGATGAATAGAGTGCCCGGACGGCCCCCGTGTGGATATCAAGGACGACAACGGCCCCGGCGTTTTTTCCCAGTGCCTCGACCGCAGCCTGCTGGATTCGAGTGTCGATTGTCACGGCCAGGTCGTCGCCGGGGATGGACTGCTCCTCCTCGACCATTCCCAACTGGCGCCCAACCGCAGAGACGACGACGCGGCGTTCCCCGTTCTTGCCCCGAATAAACTCCTCACCGAGTCTTTCGATTCCGGTAGCTCCAATCAACTGGTCGGGCTGAGAGTTGTCATACCTTTCCACCTCGCCCTCAGTCAGCCTTCTGAGGTAGCCGACAACATGAGCAGTGCCGGCCGACTGAGGGTAGGATCGCCGGTATCCGTTGACCACCGAGAGTTCCGGGAAGTCACTTTGGTGAGCACGAACGCGAGCGACGTGCTCCCAACTGATGTTTTCTGCGACTACGAGGGGGGCCATCGTCCCGATCCGTCGCTCTGAAAACTTCTGACGGAGGTCTCCGCCTTCGATGATGCCCTGGCCGGTCAGGAAGGCGATGGTGTGCTCCAGTTCTTCGGCTTCATCGGGGAAAACCAGAAGCTGCCACGCAGGGACATTGTCCGCCAACACCACCCCCTGTCGATCGAAAATCCTTCCACGAGGCGCAGGAACTGGAATCTTCCTCAGTCGGTTGTTTGTGGCCATGCGGGACCAGGTTTGTCCCTGAATGATCTGGAGATGGAAAAGCTTGAAATGGAGGAGTCCGATAACACCGAGAACGAGGACAAGAACCATACGAGACCGCTGGCGAAAGAGAATGGGATCAGTATGAATCCTCATAACCGAAGCCGGCGGGCTTGCCGTTGGCGCCATCGTGCGGGGAGGTCCAGGACCATCACAGTATGGACTGCAGCGCACCAGACTCCGGTCAGGAGAGCAGATATGCCAATCCAGGACCAGGTCGGAGTTCCGGGAAGATCCAGCGGCAAAAAGCAGATGGATCGAATGAGCCAGAAGACGACAGCACCTCCGGCACCGGCCGCAAACCAAGCGCAGGTCCTTCGCTCAGCGGCGATGGAGGTTCCGGTCCAGATCATGAGGGCCGCGGCGCTCCAGGCGATTGCGCCGATGCCGACGATCGGTTCAAAGAAAAGATCCCAACCGAGGCCGATCGGGAAAGACAGCCAGTACCATCGACGGTCGAAACCCAAAAGGGGTGGCCCGATAATCCAGGGCATCGGAAGCAGGAACGCTGTCGCCAAAGGCAGAATCCGGGGATGGCCCAGGAGACGCTGTACGATCAAAGTGACTGCAACAAGGGCAAAAACCTTGAGACCTTTTTTCATGAATCTTCCTGTGCAATGCCCTCTGTTGGGTTGTGGTCATGGAGCAGCCACACGGACTGAACCGTGGTCGGGTCGGCTACAGGATGCGCGGTGATCTCCAGGAAGGGTCCGTCGCTTTCACGAATTGAGGTTATTGTTGCCACGGGAAAGCCGGGGAGGTAAATTCCGTCAGCGCCACTGGTCACCAACTCTTGGCCGACGGTTAAGGAGGCACGATGGGATACGAACCGGATCTCGAGAGTGGGGCCTCCCGTTCCTTCGGCCAATCCGTGGGTTAATCCGTCTGATGTGGTGACGGCTATGGCTGCTGCTGCGTGGGTCAGACTCTCGATCCAGCAATCTTGGTTCTCAATGCGGATGACCCGGCCAACGACGCCCCCTCCACCAAGGACCGGGGTGTCGCGGTCAATCGTTGGCGCACCCGGCCCCAAAGAGACCAGGAGGAGTCCCCGCCCCACGTCTCGATATAGGCACCTGGCGGGGGTGCCGGAGAACAGAGGGAGATCTCGAAGGTTCTCGGCCGCCTGAAGGGTGGCTTGGAGGTCGGTTAGGAGGGTTGCGTTTCGGTTCTTGAGGGTTTCCATCTCGTTCGTCAGGCGCTGGTTTTCCCAAGCCAGAGCCCGAGAACTTCTGAATCCCGCAACGAAATTGTTCATTGAGTGAGTCATGCCCTCGACCGCGGTTATCGGTGGAGTAATCAGTGCCCGTACCCATGATGACAAGATGGTTCCACCCGAAGGCCCTCCCCGGACCTGAGCGGCAGCAATAATTTCAAAGAAAGCCCATAACACCAACGTACGAAAAAGAAGCGTACGGCGCGTCATGGTTCACTCGTCACACAACCCCCTTGGAGGCCCGGCCTCTCGTCCCTACGGTCAATCGATTGCGATCTTTCGAAGGAGATCAATATTTGTCAACATCATGCCGGTACCCCGAACCACTGCTGAGCTGGGTTCCTCACAGTGGCTGACAGGAAGTCCCGTCTCTTCCCGAAGGCGTTTATCGAGGTTCTTCAGGAGCGATCCGCCGCCGGCCAGAATAATACCCTTGTCCATGATGTCTGCCGAAAGTTCTGGAGGCGTTTTCTCCAGAGCGCTTCTGATGGCATCGACAATGGTGCTTACGGTTTCCGCCAAGGCTTCTCGGATCTCCTCGTCAGAAACCGTCAGGCTTTTGGGAACGCCCTCGACCAGGTCTCTTCCCGTGACCTCCATGGTCAACGGTTCGTCGAGGGCATAGGCGGATCCGATTTCCATCTTGATCTGTTCCGCCGTTCGCTCCCCGACTAGGAGGTTGTACTTTTTCTTCAGGTACAAAATGATTGCCTCGTCCATTTCGTTGCCGGCAACACGAACTGAGCGGGCATGAACGACGCCGGCGAATGAAATGACGGCAACATCCGATGTGCCGCCTCCGATATCGAGGATCATATTGCCTGAAGGCTCGGTAATTGGCAGGCCTGCACCGATAGCGGCGGCCATCGCCTGTTCAATCAAGAAGACCTCACTGGCTCCAGCCTTGAGGGCGGTATCCTTGACTGCCCTCTTCTCGACCTGCGTGATCTCCGACGGCACGGAGATGACGATCCTCGGTCTGACGAGGAACGAGCGACCGTTGGCTTGTCGAATGAAGTGTTCCAACATCCGTTCGGTGACGTCAAAATCGGCGATGACCCCGTCCTTCATTGGACGAATGGCCTGAATGTTCCCTGGGGTCTTGCCCAACATGTCCTTGGCCTTGGCACCAACGGCCTCGACTCTATTGGTCACTCTGTTGACGGCGACAATCGAAGGCTCGCAAACGGATATTCCGCGGCCGCGAACAAACACCAAGGTGTTTGCTGTGCCCAGGTCAATCGCCAGGTCGGATGAAAACAGCCCGAGTAGGCGGGAAAATACCATCTAAAATTCCTCCAGAAAAACACGTTCCCGTCGGCTGATCTTATTGCCGGCCGGATCGTTGGAACATATAACGATATCATTCCACCCGATTCTATGAACCTCAACCGCCCGTCGGAAATAGCCCCGGCTGTCGGTTTCGGTATTGGTGCCGTTGATTGTCACGGTCGCTCCCATTTCGGTCTTTCCCTCAACGATGAAAAGATGTCCAAGCTGGCGAATTTGTGCGATTTCAAGATCGGGGGGCTCAAGGTCTCGAATGACCTGCCGATGTTCGGGTGAATGGATTCGGAACCGTCGAATCGAACTCCAGTCGGAGATGCGTCCATCAGAGTGAATGCTCGCCAAGCGCCAGAAATAAGTTCCCGGGTGAACGGCCTGCAACCGAGCTCCGGTCCCCTTGATCACCGGTGAGTCAATATCAAGGTCGGATGAAGGAAAGGTCTTTATTCGACTGACTTGAAGCTTGACGCCTTGAGTGCCGGGAACCTTGGACCAGTTGAGTTGAATCACCGGATCATTGTGGATGTCAAATGCGGCGTTGTTCACAGGTGTTACGGGAGCGGGCGCCATGGGGATCTTGCGTTTGCCGGTGAAGGATCCATCGATCGCAGTCGAAACCTGCTGACGGGTCAACAGGTGGATCTGTTGTCCAGTGTCGTTGCGCAGAACCGCCCGTCCAGAAAAGGTCGAAACAACAGTTTCCGCTTCATCTTCACCAACATCAACAGCGACACGACTGTCTCGTTCGATCCGGGTTTCAATCGAATTGGTGGCTACAATCGAAGATGAGCGACCGGTGGAGACGTTGATCTTGCCCACCACCATTTTTACGGTACTGGTGTTAGCCGCACCCCGGGGGTTATGGTGAATTTCGAGGAGGGAGTTGGGGGCGATGTGGAACAGTGTGCCGTCGGAGAAAAGAATCTCAGCCGATCCGTGGCGACCGGTCTTGACGAAGTCACCGTTGAATACCGACATTCTTGGCTTTGCCATCTCCCAGCCTGAGTTTCCCGCCTGCTGGATGGTGACGCGCCCGTCGATGCTGTGGAATTGGCCTGCACCCACGGTGGATTGAGCTCCCGCACCGGCCAGGGCAGCGAATCGTGCCCGGGCATTTTCCGCCAGGCCTCGGGCATCCTCGAATGATTCGTTGCTGTATGCGGTCTTGGCTTCAGTCAGCTGCCGTGTCGCCTGGATGACTTCACCCTTCCAGGTTTTTGGGAGGTTGGCATTCTCGGCTCGGTGCTGGGCACGTTCGGCCAGTCGGATGGTTCGCCGGGCAGCCACGTCGGGGGTTGGGTTCATTCGGTAATGAACGAACATCAAAAGGGCGCCCGCGAGGACCGCAGTCAGCCCCACTGCGACCACCTTGCCGATGGTATTGACCTTGATGATGATCCAGTCCAGTTCGATGCCGCGTACCAATGGGGATAAACCTCCTTTCGGACAGTAACATGCTGCTTTTCGGCGGGCAAGTGATTACCTGTCGTCCCTTGCGTGTCGGAGGCCCCTGGGCTACACTGCGTCCCCCCGGGGCTTGAGCCTTTGGGGAACACTTCTGTGGGTATCCCACTGACGGTTCGTTTTCTTGTCTTTTGTTTCGAGTCCGTTGTGTTGGTGAGGATTCCGAGTGGATGGGGAGAAGCGTATGGCTCTGAAGTGGCTTCGTGACAATCTCAGGCACCTGAAGTTTGTGCTCTGGGGAGTGGTAATCGTGTTTGTTCTGCTGGTTTTTGTTGACTGGGGCTCCGGTCGGCCGGGAGGCGGTCGATCCGAGGCTGCCGTCAAGATCGGCAATCGGGAAATCGGTGAGCAGGAGTTTATTGAACAGGTTCGGAGACTCCAAGAGCTCTATGAGCGCCAGTTGGGCGACAACTGGGATCAGTTCAAGAACCAGGTAAACCTCGGTGAGCAGGCCGTTCAGCAGTTGGTCGAGCGCCAACTAATGCTGGATGAGGCCAAGGAAGCCGGCCTGGTAGCCTCCGAGGCAGAGGTTCGGGAACGGATCCTCTCCATGGCGGCCTTCACCGATAGTTCCGGGCAGTTCGTCGGGCAGGAAAGTTATAAGAGGGTCCTTCGGGCCAACCGGACCAGTCCTCGCGAATTCGAGGCCCAGTTGCACGAGGAATTTCTTCTGGAAAAACTCCGAACGATGATGGTCGAGGGTATCTGGGTCAGTGACACCGAGGTCGACGACAGTATTCGGCAGGAGCGGGAGCAGGCTTCGGTCAAGGCGGTCCAGCTCCGGTATGAGCGTTATCTCTCGGAAATCAGCGTGAGCGAGGCCTCCGCACGAGAATATTTCGACAAGCATCAGGAGGATTTCCATCGCGACGAGGAGCGGGTTATCCGTTATTTGGTGATTGAAACCAACAAACTTCGTCATCTCCTCGAGGTTGACCAAGCCGACCTTGAAGCGTATTACGAGGAACACAAGGGTGAATTTCGGGAGGAGGAGCAGGTCCAGGCCAGTCACGTGCTGATCCGGTTGAGCCCGGGTGCGTCCTCCGAGGAGGCCGCTACCGCAAAATTCAAGGCTGATCAGGTGGCAAAACTGGCCCAAGGAGGGGCCGACTTTGGGGAGTTGGCAAGAGTTCACTCCGATGACCCTGGCTCCAAAGACAATGGTGGCGACCTCGGGTGGTTCGGCCGGGGGCAGATGGTTAAAGAATTTGCAGAGGCGGTCTTCGGCGCCAAACCTGGCGATCTTGTTGGCCCGGTCAAGAGCCAGTTTGGTTACCACATCATCAAGGTTGTCGGTTATCGACCGGATCGAGTCCGTCCCCTCGATGAGGTCATCGAGGACGTTCGCTTCCAGTACCTTGAGAGTCACGCTGCCTCCGAGGCTGAAGTCCGGGCCGGTGTCCTTGCGAAGAGGGTGACCAATGAAGGTCCAGACAGTGATGAGGCCTGGCAGTTGATCGCTGACGAGGACGAAGCTGTGGTCCTCAACGAGAGTCCACCATTCGGGGCTGGAGAGACGATTCCCGGAACGGGTTCCGATCCGGCGTTCACCCAACGGATTTTCGAGGCTGATGAGGGCGCCGTGGGTGGTCCCCGGCTGATTCCCCGTGGTTGGATCGTGTGGCAGCTTAAGGAAATCCGACCCGAGGGGTTGCCCGATTTCGAAAGTGCCAAGGCCGAAGTAGAGCAGAATCTCCGGCGTGACCGGGCGATGACGTTGGCTCACGAGCGTGGCATGGTCCTTGCGGAGGCCTGGCGTGGCGGTTCGGATATTGCTGTCCTGGCCCAGGAGAACAACACCTCGGTTGTCGATGTTCAGGCTCACCGGCGGGGTGCGGCTTTTGGCGCCCTCGGCGTGATGCCGGCTCTCGACACCGCAGTTTTCGATGCCGAAGTCGGTGATGTCGTTGGTCCTGTCACGCTCACAGAACGAGGCGTCGTCCTGGCGGGAATCGAACAGTTGACTCTGGTGAACGCTTCCGAAATCGAAGGTGATCGTGGGGCCAAGCGCCGACAATTGATGGGCGAAAAGGCCGATCAGTTGATGAGTGCGATCATCAACGAGCGGAGACGAGAAACCTCGGTGACCGTCAACACGCAGTTGGTGGCCCAGTTTGCTCCCAAGGGATGATAGGGGCCCGGCCCCTGGGCCCGGCCGGGATGAAGTTCCTTGAGGTCGAGTCGTGATCGGTCGACTGGAGGGACAGCTTCAACAGCTCGATCCGGGCACGGTGCTGATCGATGCCGGGGGCGTTGGGTATCTGGTTTCGACAACCTTGCGGTCATGGGAGAGCTTTGGTGCTGACGATCACGCATCATTGTGGATTCATACCAGCGTGCGGGATGACGCCATCGTGCTCTTCGGTTTTCCCGACCGAAGCGAGCTCGGTGCGTTCGAGCGGTTGATCGGCATTTCCGGCGTTGGCCCACGGATCGCATTGGCGGTTCTTTCGGGGATGTCTCCGGGTCAATTGGCCGAAGCGGTAGAAACAGGTGACTTCCCCCGGATTCAGCGGACTCCCGGAGTTGGGCGAAAGACCGCCGAACGAATCGTCCTCGAACTCAAGGGCCGTCTGGATCATGTCGGTACCGTGGGCGAGAGTGATCCAGCGCTTGACGCAGTGTCGGCCCTGGTCAATCTCGGGTATTCGGAACGTGAGGCATCGCGTGCGGTCAATGCTGCACGGGTCCTTCCCGAGGCCGACGGCCTGGGTGGCTTGATTCGGCAGGCTCTTCAAATCCTGACATCTTAAACCCAAAACCCTCAGTGGGTTGTGCCATTCCCGTCCGGCTCTGCTAGGGTGGGCCATATGAGTGAAGTTCTTCAGGCTGACCGGGACAAAGCCGAACGTAGTTTTGAGGAGGGGATTCGTCCGCGCAGACTTGAAGACTTCGTTGGCCAGGAGCGTTTGACGAACAATCTTTCAGTTTTCATCAAAGCCGCTTGTGACCGGGGAGAGTGCCTCGACCATGTCTTGTTTTTTGGGCCGCCGGGCCTTGGGAAGACGACCCTGGCCCACATCGTCGCAACCGCGATGGGCGCGGAGTTTCACATCAGTTCCGGGCCGGTTTTGGAGAAGGCAGGAGACCTCGCCGCCATCTTGACCAATCTTCAAGAAGGTGACGTGCTCTTCCTCGATGAAATCCATAGGCTGAGTCCGGCGGTTGAGGAGATCCTCTATCCGGCGATGGAAGATTTTGAACTCGATCTGGTCATTGGGGAGGGCCCGGCCGCCAGAAGCGTTCGCTTGACGCTTCCGCCATTTACGCTGGTGGCCGCTACCACCCGTACCGGGTTGCTGACGGCGCCCCTGAGAGACCGCTTCGGCATCGTCAGTCGATTGGAATTTTACGAACGGGACGATCTGGCCTCGATCACACGGCGCTCGGCTCGGATTCTCGATATTTCGATCACCGATGATGCTTCGCTCGAGGTGGCTCGGCGAGCTCGGGGAACACCGCGGATCGCCAATCGGCTTCTCAGGCGTGTTCGGGATTTTGCGCACCATCGTGGGGATCAACAGATTACGCTTGAGGCGGCCCGGTTCGGTTTGCAGCAGATGGAGGTTGACGCCTTTGGTCTCGACCACCTCGATCGACGGTTGCTGATGACGATCATTGACGTGTATCAGGGGGGACCGGTTGGATTGAAGGCGTTGGCGGCATCCCTGGGTGAGGACCGTGGAACCCTGGAGGACATCAACGAGCCATATCTGCTTCAAAGTGGTCTCCTCCAGCGAACCCCCAGGGG
>JAOZPW010000098.1 GCA_029932545.1 Thermoanaerobaculales bacterium
GAGTCGCCACTGACCCACCACACCCAGCTATGAGTGTCGAGAACGATCATGACAGAGCTTCCCAGTCTTCCAAGCCTACCGGCTCGGTGGGATCGTCGTAACGGATCACCGAGTTCCGCAACGTTGCGAGCGCTTCGGATGGGTCAATCGAGTAGGGTAGGAGCTTCAATACCGGTCGTCCGTGGTCGGTGATGATAACCCCCTGGCCGGTCCTCTCCACAAGGCGGAAATACTCCAGTGCCCGTGCCTTCATCGTGGACTTCGAGACCACCTCCATCGCACACCTCTCAATCTAATGACCTGGTCATTTTACCATAGTCATAATGATACGGCCTCGTCGGCGATGCGTCCGACCATGCCAGAATTCGAGAGCGCCCAAGACCTCACACGGGGCATACCCAAAATCAGGAACCGGGGCAGACGACAGCGTCAGCAAACAGCGACCGCGACAGATGGCAGTGACTGCGGCAGAGACCCGCCCCAGCTGAAGGCTGACAGCTCAGCCGTTTGCAAAAAGAGCGAAACGAGGGGGTACTCGTTGCGGGGCAGGAGCCCCGCGCTCCATTTACAGCGCCCCAGGTTTCGCGGTGGGAGCGCGATTGCCCGGCCCGCATCGTGCCGATTGATTTTTGCAAGAGGCTCAGCTAACAGCTGAGAGCTTCTACTTCACGTCCTTCAACCTCTTCGGGCCCGCTCCGGCGATTTCTTTCGGGCAGCCGTCGGCAAAGAGCTTGAAGTTCTCGATGTAGCGTGCGGCCAGGGCGTCATATCGGCGCCAGTAGTCGTCAGCATTGCCCCACGAGGTCGAGGGATCCAGCACCTCTACCGGCACGTCGGGACAGCTCAAGGGCACGTCGAAGCCGAAGAGTTTGTCCTTGCGGTACTCGACCTCGTTGAGTCTGCCGTCCAATGCGGCGTTGAGCAGATTCCGGGTGTGACGGATCGAGATGCGCTTGCCTACGTTGAAGCCGCCGCCAACCCAGCCGGTATTGACCAACCAACAGGTGGCGCCGTGCTGTGCCATTCGGGCGCGCAGCATGTCGGCGTAGGTGAAGGGATGGTGGACCATGAAGGGCGCGCCGAAGCAGGCCGAGAACGCGATCTCCGGTTCGATCCCCAAGCCGATTTCCGTTCCGGCGATCTTTGAGGTGTAACCCGAGATGAAGTGGTAGACCGCATGCTCGGAATCCAGGCGTGAAATTGGCGGCAAGACACCCTGGGCGTCACAGGTCAACAGAATGACGTTCTTGGGGTGGCTCGTGACCATGCCGGAAGGAACGACATTGGGGATGAAGTCCAGCGGATAGGCCGCGCGTGTGTTTTCGGTGTTGCGGTCGTCGTCGAGGTCCAGCTTTCGGGAGGTCTTGTCGTAGACGACGTTCTCCAGGATAGTACCGAAACGCCGGGTGGTTGCGTAGATCTCGGGCTCGTGTTCGGCAGACAGGCGGATGACCTTGGCGTAGCATCCGCCCTCAAAGTTGAAGACGCCGTCCGAGGACCACCCATGCTCGTCGTCGCCGATCAGGCGCCTGGAGGGATCGGCTGAAAGGGTCGTTTTGCCGGTCCCCGAGAGTCCGAAGAAGAGGGCTGCGTCGGCCTCGTCACCGACGTTGGCCGAGCAGTGCATGGCCAGGACTTCGCGCATGGGCAGCAGAAAGTTCATAACGGTGAAGATGCTCTTCTTGATTTCGCCGCCGTAGGAAGAATTGCAGACCAGAACCAGACGTTTTGCGAAATTAATGATGATCGCGGTATCGGTCCGGGTGCCGTCGATACGAGGATCGACCTTGAATGACGGCACGGCAATCAGAGTGAACTCCGGCACGTGGTTCTGGTACTCGTCCTGGGTTTCGGGCACGATGAACATGTTGCGGGAGAACAGCGACTGCCAGGCGTCCTCGGTGATCACCCGAATCGGCATGCGGTATTCCGGGTCGGCACCGGCAAAGCAGTCCTGCACGAAGAGTTCTTCGTCCTGTAAATAGGCCTGCACCCGGCCGAGAAGGGCATCGAACTTCTCCGGCTCATAGGGGCGGTTGTATTCGCCCCACCAGATTTTGTCCTCGGTCGAGGCTTCACGAACGACGTACTTGTCCTGGGCGGCGCGGGCCGACCATTTGCCGGTGTTGACGACGAAGGGTCCGCCGCCCACGACATTGCCCTCTTTACGGATCGTTGCCTCCTCGTAGAGGGCGGCTTCGGGGAGATTCCAGAAGACGCGGTCGAGGTGGGTCAGGCCGTGATTGCTCAGTCCATAGCGGCTCTTGAGGTCTTTGGCCTGGGCGGTGGCCGGAGTGTCGAATTTAAGGTATTTGCTCATGTCCAGTCCCTCACCAGCTTGCGTTCGCCGATATAGAGTTCGTTGGGTGAGTTGGGATCGAGAGCCCACTTCATGCGCTCGATGCCTTCGGTAATGTCCTTGATTGAACCGCAGTAGGAAATGCGGAGATGCCCCTCCATGCCGAATTCGATTCCCGGCACGGTGACCACCTGGACTTTTTCCAGCAGGAACTTCGACAGGGCGACGGAATCTTTGTTGTAGTGGCTGAAGTCCGGGAAGGAGTAGAAGGTGCCGCCCGGTTCGTCGATGATGACGCCGTCGAAGGACCGCAGCTGCTCCATCAGGACGTTCCGGTTGTTCTCCAGCGTCAGGCGCATGTTCTTGACGATCGACTGGATGCCGTTGATCGCCCCGACGGCCGCGTGCTGCAGCAGGGCCGACGGGCCCGAGGTCTCGTGGCCCTGGATGTTGGTCATCGCCTCGATCACCTTGGTATTGCCGACCGCCCAGCCGATCCTGAAACCCGTCATCGCATACTGCTTGGAGACACCGTTGATGATGATCAACTTGGAGTTGTCGGAACGGTCCTTGGTGAACTGATAGCAATTGACCGGTTCGCGCCCATCGAAGATCAAACGGTGGTAGATGTCGTCCATGATCAACCAAAGACCACGGCGTTCGCAGAAATCAACGACATCGGCGATGAAATCTGCCGGGTAGACTGCGCCTGAGGGGTTGTTGGGGCTGTTGATGATGACCGCCCGCGTGTAGGATCCGGTCACCTGCTCGATGTCCTGGATACGCGGAATGAACCCGCCGTCCTCCGGTTGAACCGGCACCGGGACCCCTCCGACCAGTTTGACCATCTCCGGATAGCTGACCCAGTAGGGCGCTGGGTAGATGACCTCTTCCTGGGGATTGATGATCGCGTGCAGGGCCGACATGATCGCCTGCTTGGCGCCGCCGGAGGCCATGACGTTCTCGGGGGCAGGCCGCCAGCCGTAGAACTCATCGGTGTAGCGGATGATCGCCTTCTTCAACGCCGGGGTGCCGTCAGGTGGTGTGTACCTGATCTCTCCGGAATTGAGCATTGCCGACGCTGCCAGGATGGCGTCCATCGGTGCTTTGCCCTTGGGTTCTCCGCCGCCGAGGTGGATGACGGGATCCCCCTTGGCACGAAGAATCGAGGCAATTTCATTCAGTTTGAGGGTGGCGGACTCGCCGATGGATTGCGCAATCAACGACAGGCTCATAGGCCGTCCCTTCCGCCGGTTGGATCCGGCTCTTAGGAAGCCGGATTATCGCAAAAGTTCGTGAATAAAGCCACAAGGCAATTCGTCGCAAGTCGTCCGACGAATTGCATGGGTGTGTGTATCAATATACACCCAGGATGGTGTATATTGATTCTGGAGGCATCCATGCGAACCAACATCGTTCTCGACGACGATCTTGTTGCTGAAGCCGCGGAGCTGACCGGCATCAAGACCAAAAAAGCACTGGTCAACGAGGCTCTGAGGGTATTGATTGATGTCAGACGACGCCGGAATCTCCTGGAACTCGAGGGCAAGATCCGGTTTGCCGACGGATACGACCACAAGACTCTGCGGCAGGGCAGCTCGTGATCGTCGTCGACACCTCCGTATTGGTGGATCTCTTCAAGGGACGGCGGACTCCGGCGGTGGAACGCTTCCGTACACTCGAACACGAGGGTAATCCCTACCTCCTGCCTGCAGTGTGTTGTCAGGAGTTGTTGCAGGGTGCCAGAGATGAGCGGGAGTGGCGCCTGCTTGAGGATTACCTGGGAGTACAGCGAATCCTGGCATGTTCCGACGTATGGTCCACCCGAGCCAAGGCGGCGAGAATCTTCTTCGATTGCCGTCGGAAGGGCATCACGATTCGCAGTACGATCGACTGCTTGGTCGCTCAGTTGGCACTCGACGCAAGCGGGGTGCTTCTGCACGACGATCGGGACTTCGAGCTGATCAAAGAAGTTCGGCCCTTGAAGACGATCCGGAGCTAGTTCCTGTCCGGGTTTTCCGGACGGGAACGAGCTAAGATTCTGCGGGGCACAGGCGAGATGGAGGGATCATCCAGAATGCAGTATCTCGGAAAGAAATCAGTGCGGGTCAAGGATCTCAGACGCCGTATCCGGCATCGGGTGGAGGGTGAGGTCATCATTGAAGGTGCGAAACTGTTGGATGATCTCATCCGGTGGGATGTCGACATTTCGGAACTCTACCTTGCAGAGGGGTTGTCGGATTCCGCGGAGGCCGGCCCGTGGGTCGCGGCAGCCGAGCAGGTCTTCGAACTGGACGCTGAGGTTTTGGCCGGTGTGGCCCCGACCCGCACTCCTCAAGGTGTGTTGGCGGTGGCTGAGGTGCCGCGGTGGCCGATGTGGTCGGCTTCCGAGGGCGTTGGGCTTTACCTCGAAGGTATTCAGGATCCCGGCAATGTCGGAGCAATTATCAGGTCGGCTGCCGGTTTGGGGGCCGCTGCGGTCTTGTTGGCGCCCGGGTGTGCCGATCCATGGGGTCCGTCCGCCGTTCGGGGCTCGGCCGGTGCGGTGTTCCGCATCCCGGTCGAACGGGACGTGCCGTTGTCCAGGGCCGGCGATCGACTCCGACACCATCAGGGAGAGCTGTGGGCCACCGGAAGTAAAGGCCGGTCGCTTGAAGAATGGAACCCTTCGTTGCCGATTCTCCTGATGCTGGGCGCCGAAGGCCGGGGTCTTTCCCCCGAGGCGGTGGCTGCGGCCGACGGCGTGGTCACGATTCCCCTGCAGCGGGAGGTCGAGAGCCTCAACGTTGCGGTTGCCGCAGGAATTGTGTTGTCACACCTCGATAATCCGGGGTGACATGGATTTCTGATGGTGACCCTGCTTCGCATCATTCGGACACTGATGATCCGGTTGACGCCCCGGACGGCGACGAGGATTGGGACAGCACTGGGTCTTTTCGGCTATCACGTCGTCCGGATCCGGAGAGCGCTGGTCGAGGAGCAGATGAGCCGTGCCCTTGACCGATCGCGATCTGATCCTGATCTCAAGCTCTTGGTTCGTGCCAATTTCGTGCACTACGGTCTGCTGGTCGTGGAATTTTTCCGGATCAGACTGCTGAGTCAATCACCCCTTGAGTCGGCAGTGCGATTCGAAGGTGAAAACCACCTGAAGGATGCGCTGGCCGGGGGAAAGGGGACTTTGGTTCTCAGTGCTCATTTGGGCAACTTCGATGTGTCGGCAGCCGCGTTGGCCCTTCGGGGTTTTCCCGTGATGATCGTTTCCAAGCCATTGAAGGCGAAAGGCATGGAAAGATTCTGGATGGAGGAGCGGTCGGCTTCAGGGCTCCAGATCAGGCTCAATCATGGGTCCATCAGGGATATTCTCAAAGCATTGAAAGACGGCAAGGCCGTGGTGTTTGTCCTGGACCAGTACGCCAGCGCGGAGCAGATTTGGGTGGAATTCTTCGGTCGGCCGGCCTCGACGCTGCCGGCTCCGGCAGTCCTGACCCAGCGGACCGGCGCTCCGGTTGTACCGGTCTTCACCCATCGTCAAGCCGACGGCACTCATGTTGTCGAGATCCAACCGGCGTTAGTGATTGAAGAATACGAGGATCGGGATCAGACGATCGAGCACAACACCCAGCGATACACGGCGGTCATCGAGACAGCCATCCGGCGGCACCCGGAGCAGTGGACCTGGATTCACAAGCGTTGGAAGGGACCGCAGTTGGCCCGTACTCTTCAAAAAAGACAGATGGACCCGACAAAAACCCGGGACTGAGATTTCAACCTAAACTGAGCGATTCTCATCCGCCAGAATCGTTCAGATTAGGTTCGCCTATTCGTTCTCCACCGCCTCCGCCTCGACCTCCGCGCTCCGTCCTGCCTTGCCTCGCCCTCTCCGCATCCACGATGTCGCCTGATCCATGTAGGCATAGACACAGGGCACTACAAAGAGGGTCAAGAGTGTCGAAGTCGTCATGCCGCCGGCGGTGGCGATTGCCATCGGTGCACGGGCTTCGCCGCCCTCTCCCAAAGCCAGTGCGACGGGTAAGACGCCGAAGACCATTGACACGGCGGTCATCAGGATGGGCCGCAATCGGATAGGGCAGGCCTGTTTCAGGGCCGCGATACGATCGAGCCCACTCTCCTGCTTCTGGATCGTCAGGTCGACCAGCAGGATGGAGTTCTTGGTCACCAGGCCGAAGAGCAGGATGATGCCGATGACCGACATGATGTTCAACGTGTCGCCGGTAATCCACAAGGCCAACAGGGCGCCGACCATTGCCGGCGGCAGGGCAAACATGATGGTGAAGGGATGGAGCATCGAGTCGAACTGGCTGGCCAGAAGCATATAGACGATCAAGAGAGCCAGTCCCAGGGCGAAGATCAGCGCCTGCCCGGTCTGGGCGAATTCCTCCGCCTGCCCCGAGGTCTTGGCCCGGTAACCTTCCGGCAGTTCCTCGGCCAGGATGGTGTCGGTGATCTTCAGCGCCTCGTCAAGGGCCAGGCCCTCGAGGTTGGCCGTCAAGAGAAGCGAGCGCTGTCGGTCGGTCCGGGTGATGGCGATAGGTCCTGCCCCGTTGGAGATCGAGACCACGCTGTCCAATCGGATCATGTTGCCCGAAGGCGTGCGCACCATCAGCGCGCCGATATCCTCGGGCCGCCTGGCCTGAGATGGCAGCACCTTGATGCGCACGTCGTGCCTCTTGCCTTCGGTGGTGAAGGAGCCGACCTCCCGTCCGGCGATCAGGGCATAGACGGTCTCGAAGATCGTTGCGGCATCTAAGCCGAGGTCGTGGGCCCGTTCGCGGTCAATGTGCACAAAGAGCTGAGGTTGTTCCAGATCGAGATTGGTGTCGATGTCGACGAAGCCTTCGGTTGCCTCAAGTCGCTCGACCACTCTTCGGCCGATGCGGTCCAATTCGTCCAGTTCCGGCCCGCGGATCGAGTAGGACAAGGCCCACTCGGCGCCCTCGGAGCTGACGTTGTAGAAGCTGAACTCGACGACCCGAGCCGTCACTTCGGTTACCGCTGTCAGGTCTTGACGCAGGCGGGAGACGATTTCTGCCTGTGAGAGTTTGCGCTGGTCGGGCTTGATCATCCGGCAGAACATGATGCCGGAATTGACCTGGCCGCGTTCTTCCAGATCGACGGCCGAGAAGCCTGAACGTACCTCCGGCTGGGACAATACGATGCGCTCCACCGCCTGCATCGCCCGGTCCATTGCCGGCAGGGAGATGCCCACCGGGCCCTCGATGACCACCATGAACATTGACATGTCCTCGGCAGGGGCAAACTCGCCTCCGATCAAGGGAACCAGAATGAAGAGGGCGACGAGAAGCACAACACTGGTGCTGATGAGGGTCAGCATCTTGTGGCGAAGGACCAACCCCAGCGATTTGGCGTAGAGGCGCTCCAGCCACTGGAAGGCATCTTCTAAAATCTCGTACAGCAGGCCGTGCTTCTTCCGAACCGTCAGCATTCTGGAACACAGCATCGGCGTCAGGGTCAGAGCGACGAAGAGGGAGACCAGGATGGCGACCGAGACCGACACACCGAATTCGAAGAGGAATTGCCCGATCATGCCCTTCATGTAGGCGACCGGAAGGAAGACCGCGGCAATGGAGAAGGTTGCGGCCATCGCCGCCAGAGCGATTTCCTTCGTACCCTTGCGAGCGGCTTCATAGGGCTCTTCGCCCTCTTCCTGGTGGCGGAAGATGTTTTCCAACACGACGATGGCGTCGTCGATGACCACCCCGACCGAAAGTGCCAGGGCCAGGGTCGTCATGTTGTTGAGGGAGAAGCCGAAGGCTCGCATGAAACCAAAGGTTGCAATCAACGAAGTCGGGATGGCCAAGGAGACGATGAAGGTCGAGCGCCATGACCTGAGAAAGACGAAAACGACCAGGATGGCCAGGATGGCCCCGTAGGCGATGTCGAACTGAACATTGGAGATGGAGTTTTCGACGTATTCGGCGCCGTCGAAGGCGACGTCCCAGGACAGGCCTTCGGGGAACTCGGCCTCAAGTTCATGCATGCGTTCGATGGCGCCCCGGTTGACGTCGACCAGATTGGCGCCGGAGCGGGGGGCGACGCCCAGGCCCAGCGTCGGCTGCATGTTGTAGCGTCCCAGACCGCGTTCATCGGCGATGCCGTCGGTGGCATAGCCGACGTCGGAGAGCCTGATCGGCCGGCCGTCGATGGTCGCTACAATCATCCTGTCGAAGTCTTCAATCGAAGCGAAGAGCCCGAGATTCCGGACGGCCAACTCGGTGTTCTCACCTTCGATGATGCCGCCGGGCAGTTCCAAATTCTCCCGGCCGATCGCCGCGATGACATCGTTGACGCTCAACTTGTGCGCCGCCAGGCGATCGCGGTCGATCCAGATGCGTACCATGCGCTCCCGGAAGCCGCCCATGAAGATGTTGCCGACCCCGGCAACCGACTGGAGTTTCGGTTTGATCACCTGGTCGGCGTAATCAGACAATGTTCGATTATCCAGACCCGATAACGCAATCCACAGCATCGGCTGAGAGTTGATATCCATCTTTTGCACGATCGGCTGTTCCGCGTCCAGGGGCAATTGACCCACGGCGCCGGAGACCTTGTCGCGTACGTCCTGGGCGGCGATGTTGATCTCCCGGTCGAGAGTGAAGGTGACGGTGATCTGGGAAACGCCCTGGCCCGAGAACGACGTGAGGCTCTTGATGCCTTCGATCGTATTGACCGCCGATTCCAAGACATCGGTGACGTCTGATTCCATCACCTCGGGGGAGGCCCCCGGCAGGATCGTGATGATGGTGACGATGGGCACGTCCAGGGACGGCAGGAGATTGACCGGGAGGGTCTGGTAGCCGAGCACACCGAAGACGACCAGCGCCAACATCAGCATCAGCGTGAAAACCGGACGGCGGATTGCGATTTCCGAAAGATTCATGCAGCGCTCTCCCCCATCGTTGTAGGATCAAACCAAAAACACTTGAACCACAGAGACACAGAGGACACAGAGAAGGACAGCACAGAGGTTGTCTTCCGGCTGCTCTCAGTGTTCCTCTGTGCCCTCTGTGTCTCTGTGGTGAATTCATTTGAAGTCCCCACTGACAGCTGAGAGCTTCTCACCTCACAACCTCGACGGGCAGGTCCCGCGAGAGGCCGGCGACGTCGGAGATTACTCGCTCATCCTCAACGAGGCCGGAGACGATCTCAATCATGCCGTCGTCCCGCAGTCCGGTCTGAATACGCCTGACGGCAATCCGGCCGTCCTGGGCCAGATAGACCTTGGGTGTGTCGGAGGTCAGGATGGCGGAGACCGGCAGCCACAGACTTTGCACGACGTCGGGCGCCTCCAGGGTCACGTTTGCGAACATTCCGGGTTTGAGGCCCTCGGCCGGGGCAGTCCCGATGACCTCGAACGAGCGACTGGCTTCCTGGACCACAGGGTCGATCGAGTAGAGCCTGGCCCGGCGTGGCGGCTGATGGGGAACGACTGTGAAGTCGAATCCGTCCAGGCCCTGCAGGGCCATGACCCAATGGGAGGGAACCCTGGCGACAATCTTCACCTTGGTACCGAGAGCCACCTCCAGCAGGTCCTGGCCGACATCGGCCCACTGGCCGGCGACCACCGAACGGCCGATGACGGCGCCCGCGGCAGGTGCGCGAATGACCGAGACTTCGTAGTCGTGTTGGGCCAGATCCCGGGCGGCGACGGCTTCGAGCAATGCAGCGGCGGCCAGGTCATGGTTGGCCTGGGCCTGATCGAACGCCGCCTGGGGGATGGTCTTGTCCGAGACCAGATCCTCTTTTCGTTCGAGCTCGCGGCGGGCCAGTTCCAGGGAGGCCTTGGCGGCCTGAATCCGCGCCTCAGCCTGGCGGAGCCGCAGCTCGAAGGTCCTGCGATCGACCGAGAGAAGGGGCTGTCCTTGAGATACCTTGTCTCCGACCTCGACATTGATTTTCTCAACCCTGCCCGCGACCTCGGAAGAGATTCTGACGGTATCAAAGGCCCTGATTTCGCCGACCAGGGCGACCGATGGCCGTTCCTCTCGGACTTCCGGCACGATCTCCGTGACCTTCCTCGGCTCGAGGTTGCGGTCAAGGCTCTCTCTAGCGGTGGCGGGATCCTCGGAACTCGGATGACAGGCCGCCAGGCCCAATGTCAGGATCAGTACTGATAGAGATTTCGATTGCACGGTGTTACTCCTCAGAGGCTGTTGGGGCAGCCAGAATGGCCATGGGGTCAAGATCCGGGAGAGGGCTGATACCGATCGCGTGGCGCAGGGAAATGGCCTGGTATTCGCGTTGCGCCCCGGCGATGATGGCTGCCGTTTCTGCATCAATTTGTTCTGTTGTGGTCGTCAAGAGGTCGGTTGCGGAGTTCTCGCCGACCCGATAGGCGCGCTCGACCTGTCTGTAGGCCTCGCGGGCGGCCTCGACACGCTCTTCAGCAGCCTCGTCGGCCGCGACGGCCGCTCGGTGGCCGATGGCGGCCGCATCGACCTGGTTGGCGATGCCTCGGAAAATTTCGCGCCCGAGGAACTCCACCTGGCGAAGGTCTTCCCGTGCTTCGGCGACTCTGGCCGACGTTCGGCCACCGTCCCAGATTGGTACCGTCGCCGTCAATGCGACCGAGGTCCAGTCCTGGGAGGGGAATGCCGCCTTTTGGCTGTAGTACTGCGCCCGAGCGGTGACCTCGGGCAACCAACCACCCTTCTCGATTTTGATCATCAGACCCGCGGCTTGGAGTTGGTTTTCCAGTATCGTGACCTCCAGCCTAGCGTTCAGGGCCTGCTCGACCAACTCTTCGTCGGTTCCCTCCGGTGCCGGTACATCCCGCAGTGGGGCCAGTTTCTCTATCGGGCCGGCGTCGGTCAATCGCTCGAGGTAACGGAGAGATTTCGCCGCATCGCCTTCGCTTACCACCAGTCGTTGATGGGCCGCAGCCCGTTCGGCACGCCAGCGCGCGACATCGGCGGCCGCGGTTTCGCCGACCTCAAAGCGGCGGTTGGCGACGTTGAGTTGGCTCTCAATCTGTTCGAGGTTCGACGTAGCCACCTCGACGCCTTGGGTGTCGGCCGTCGCCCTCAAGAAGGCAGCGGCAACATCCAGCACCAGATTGTTGGCAGTCGTCGTCCGTTCGAGCAGGGCCTGGTCCCGTTGGAGCAGCGCGACGTTCCGGGCTCGCCAGGGACGAAGGCCTGAGAACAGCGTTTGCTGGATGTCGGCACTCCAGCCCCAGTCATTGGAGGGGCGGATGACGAAGCTCTCAGTGGGGGAAAGGGCCAATGTGGCCTCGTCTCCATACCAGGTTGTCGTGCCGTTGAGTTCCAGGGTGGGCATCAGGACCGAACGGGCCAATCGGATCCTGGCTTCGGCCCGGCGGATATCACTCTCGGTTCGGGCGATTTCTTCGTGGGTCAGGAGCGCACTCTCAGCCAAATCGCGGAGAGTTGCAGGTGTGGTGCACAGGCCGACAGAGCTGCCGGCCAGGATGATGCCCAGGGTGATAGTGATACATCGAGATGTCTTACCGGTCATGAGCACTCCTCGCCGACAGCCAGATACGTACAAGTTCGGTCGAAGTTGCGGTTCCAGCGGCCGCAATCATCGTACCGAAACGCATGATACGAGACCTGGCGGAAACCTCAACTAGAAGCAACCTCTCTTGAGAATGGGTACACTTCTGGCCGATGAAGAATTTTGCGGCGCTCAAGGTGTTGATGGCGGTGGGTCTGCCGGCCGTTGTAGCCGCGTTGTCGATCGGTGGATGTGCCGCCAAGTCGTCAATTGACACTGGCAAGGTCCGACGGGTCGTTCTGGTGGTTGTTGACACAATGCGTGGTGATTATCTGGCCTGTGCCGGTGGACCGGTTGCCACGCCGAATCTGGATGCCCTGGCAGCCCGAGGTGTGCGTTTTTCGCAGGCTCGGACCCACATTCCGATCACGGGCCCCAGCCACTCCAGTCTCTTCACCGGGCTCTTGCCCTCCGAGCACGGGGTTCTCAA
>JAOZPW010000099.1 GCA_029932545.1 Thermoanaerobaculales bacterium
AGCGCCTTGGCCTTGCTCGCGTGGGGGTCGTTGCTGCCCTCCTCGTGGGAGGCAAAGGCGTTTTCCGGACCAAGGAGTTCGGCATCCACCCGATTGTCCCGGACCTCGACGTAGTGCACTGTACCTCCGGAGATGTCGGGATAGTTCTCCCAGGTGTCCGAGGTGAAATAGCTGAAGGATCCGTAGGAGTCGGTCAGATCGGGTGTGCCCATGCCGGCGATCGCCATCGTTGCGGTCTCATCGACCGGGAAATTGGTCGGCATTTTGGAGATAACGGAGGGGATGCCTCTCTCGGTCAGGTAGGACCAGAATGGCGTGCCCTTGCGCAGGCAGACCGGGCCGCCGCCCTTGATCGGAAGCTCGATGTCGCCGAGATTGATGGCGATGTCGGGGGGTGTGTTTTCAAAGATCGAGAACTGCGGCGTGTAGGTTTTGGGATCCCGGACGGTGAAATCGACGATGCCGTGGCCGCCGGGGCTCATGCCGGTAATGAAGGAGGACCAGGCCACCGGACTCAAGGCGGGCATCGTCGTCTCCAGCGGTTTAAAGGAGCCCATCGCCGCGAGCTTCTTGAAGTTGGGCGCCCTTCCCATGTCGATCATCGCCTGAACCATCGTCGGATCGAGGCCGTCGAGGCCAAGCACGATGAGCCGTTTGCCTGCGGCTGTCGATCTCGGGCCGCATGAGCTCAGGGGAATCGAAAAACCGGTTGCGGCGGCGCTGCCGGCCAGCAGCTTGACGAAATCCCGGCGATGAAGATTGGGTCGTTTCTTATCCATGCATTCCTCCGAGGATCGGATCCTCGCCAGTACCGACAATTTTCAGCCCCGTTCTATTCCCTGGGAGGGGCGGTCGGCGAAATTGAGAGGGGAGGATAGCAGGAAGCCGGCGGCAGCGTCATGGGCAGTGGCCGGGACTATGTTTCCCAAACCCGGCCTTCGGGGGCGCTTTGAAGTTACCGCCATTTCAAAGGCTGCCGATCGCCCCCGCTCGGCGCATTTCCCGGAGGGGCGATATTTTCGAAGCCTGGGGGAGGCCCGCCCCTCCGGGGAATGACCTCGGCGGCCTTCGGCGTTGGCCGAGACTCGACTACTGACGCGCTCGCCGAGGGTTGCCAGGTATCGACTTTCTTCGCTACGACGGCTCGATAGAGTGTTCTGCCCGATGAAGAAAGCCGTACCAGGCACGCCCCGATTCGGGATTTGGGGGCTCTTGGATAATGAGGCGCTAGCCGGTGCCGCCGTGTCCCGTGTAGAATCCCCAATTCAACGGTACTGACCGTATGGAGAGATTATGACCGAGAAGAAAAAAGATCGATACAGAGAAACGCTGCACCTGCCGAAGACCGGTTTCAGTATGCGTGCCGGCTTGATTCGTAAAGAACCCGAGTTTCAGAAGCGCTGGGAGGACATGGATATCCGGGCAGCGATCCGACAGGCGCAGCACCCTGCGGGAGACTTCGTTTTCCATGACGGACCCCCCTACGCCACTGGTTCAATTCACCTGGGGCATCTGCTCAACAAGATCCTCAAGGATCTGGTTGTTCGCAGTCGGTCGATGGCAGGCTTCGACGTTGATTTTGTGCCCGGCTGGGATTGCCACGGTCTGCCGATCGAGCACAAGGTCATGAAAGAGTTGGGTGACGAGGCTCGTGACTTGAGCACGATGGAGATTCGTAAGCGATGCTCCGATTACGCCTCCCGTTTCATGACTTTGCAGGCCGAACAGATGCAGCGGTTGGGGACCCTGGGCAGTTATGACACGCCCTATTTCACGATGGATCCGGCCTACGAGGGCGCCGTCCTGGAGGTTTTTGCTGCCCTGGTTGCGGACGGTCTGGTCTATAGGGACCTCAAGCCGGTTCACTGGTCGATCGAAAATCAGACGGCCCTTGCCGAGGCCGAATTGGAGTACTACGACCGCAAGGACACCTCGGTCTTTGTGTTATTTGAGGTTGAAGACCCTTCAATTCTGCCTGAAAGCCTCAATGTGCCGGAAGGTGGAAGCGTTCATCTGATGATCTGGACGACGACGCCCTGGACGCTGCCGGCCAACCTGGCGGTGGCGGTTGCCCAGACGGCCGAGTACGGCTTGTATCGAATCAATCATGACGGTCACGCGACTCTGGTCGTCATGGCGGAGAATCTCAAAGAAAAGGTCTTGGGCACGGATGCCGAACTTCTGGGCCGCTGCCGAGGTGCGGATCTCGTCGAGGGAGGCGTGCGCTATCGGCACCCGTTCATTGACCGGGTTTCTCCTGTGGTTGTCGCCGATTACGTCACACTGGAAGACGGGACCGGAATGGTCCATACGGCCCCCGGCCATGGCGCCGAGGACTACATGACCGGACTGAAAGAAGGTCTGGACATCTACTGCCCGGTCCTCGGTGACGGCACATTTGACGAGACTGCCCCCGAATGGTTGCAAGGTAAATCTGTCTGGGCGGGCAACCCCCTGGTTGTCGAAAACCTGAGATCGAGCGGGCTCCTATTCCGTGACGAGGTTTTCACGCACAGCTATCCCCACGACTGGCGCGGCAAGACACCGACGATCTTCCGGGCAACCGAGCAGTTCTTCGTTGCGGTCGACAATCCCTACGGCAAGGCGGGCAAGAGCCTGCGGCAGCGGGCCGAGTTGTCGACTGCATCTGAGATCGAGTTCGTACCCGAGTGGGGCCGGAAACGTTTTGCGGGCATGATCGAGAGTCGGCCGGACTGGTGCATTTCTCGTCAGCGCTCCTGGGGTCTTCCGATCCCCGCCTTCTTGACAACCGACGGTGAGGTTCTCTTGACCGAGCAGACGGTTCGCACAATCGCCGCACAGGTCAGGGCACATGGATCGGACATCTGGTTTGCTGCGGCACCGGAGGTCCTTCTTGCCGATTACGATCCGACGGATGATATCGGTGCGCCGGATTCGGTTCGGGCGGCAGGCCAAGATGGCCTCAGTCTTTTGGAAAAGGGCGCCGACATTTTTGACGTCTGGTTCGAGTCGGGCTCTTCGTGGAACGGCGTCCTTCGTGAGCGCAACATCGGCTACCCGGCCGACCTTTACCTCGAAGGCTCCGATCAGCACCGGGGCTGGTTCCAACTCTCGTTGTTACTTGGATTGGGTGCGACTGGGCAGAGTCCGTTCAAGACGGTCTTGACCCACGGCTTCATCGTTACAGGTTCTGGTGAGAAGATGTCCAAGAGCCTGGGAAACACCATCGAGGTCGAGGACCTGCTCAAGCAGCACGGTGCGGACATCGCCCGCTGGTGGGTCGCCTCGTTGAACTACTTCAACGATGCCAAGGTTGAGTGGGAGTTCTTCCGGCTGGCCTCGGAGGAGTACCGCAAGGTGCGTAATACCATCCGCTTCATGCTGGGCAATTTGGCGGATTTCGACCCAAGCACAGACCGGGTGACCTTCGGGCCCGAGGATGCGCAGACCCTGGATGCCTGGGCGATGGGCCGCGTGGCAGGTTTGACCATGGAGGTCGATGAAGCCTACCGTGGATACCAATTCAAGCGCGTCCGTGAAGCTCTTTTTAATTTCTGCAACGAAACGATGAGCGCGATCTTCATGGCGGCGGTCAAGGACCGGCTCTACTGTGATCAGACAGATTCCAGGCGGCGGCGACGGACTCAGACCGTACTGTATGAAGCGGCGGGTACCCTGATCCGCCTGATGGCGCCGATTCTGGTTCATACGGCAGACGAGGCATGGCTGGCGCTGCATGGCGAAGAACAGGATTCCGAGCGGTGCGTGCACCTGGAATTACTGCCCGAGGTGGCCGAGGTCGCTGTTGATGCCGGCTGGGATGCTGTGTTTGAACTGCGGTCCGAGGTCCTCAGGGCCTTCGAACAGGCCAAAGAGCCCATGGAGATTTCCAACCCGATGGACGCGGGCGCCAGAGTACGTCTCGAGGCCGGGCAGCGTGCTGCAATCGAGCCCTTCGTGGCGGAACTGGTTGATCTGTGCGGCATGAGCCGTTTTGAACTGGTCGAGGGCGACAGCCTGGCGGTCGAGATCCTCGACCTGAGGGACGAGCCGCGATGCGAAAGGTCCTGGAAGAGGGACGGCACGGTCCGGGAGCGCTCCGACGGCGGCATGCTGTCCCAGCGCGATGCCGAGGTCGTAGGGGTGGAGTAGGAGCTGTCAGTTATCAGCTGTCAGCTCTCAGCTGTAGGGTGGGCCTTGGCCCACCATCGAGGAGTCGAAGAGGTCAGTAGGGGCGGACCCCTGTGTCCGCCCGTCTCGGATCAACGAGCTCTAAGGAGTCGGAGGGGTCGATGGGATGGAGAGTGACCCAATTGAACGTTCAACGCCCAACGCCCAACGTTCAACTTCGAAGGCGGAACCGACGCCCGGTCGAAGACCGGTGGAGCCGTAAGGCTCCGTATCCGAAGGATGCAGCGTGGGCCAAGAACCGACGGTCGGTCTTCTGGAGCGCCAATGGCTCTCGTGCCGGAGGTTTTTGCCGCAGAGTGAAGTGGTCGGCGTCTTCTAACATGTTCTTCTCCCTTTGCGTTCTTGGCGATCTTTGCGAGAGGTTTTTTCCCGTGCCTTTGGGTGGCGATTCCTATGTGTGATCAGCCGAAGCCCCGTGCGGCTGGGATTTGGCGGGTGGTGGCGTGGCCGGCTCGGATCTGGAAGCGGTTCATCTCGCCCTTCATGCCGCCGGCGTGCCGCTTCGAGCCGACCTGCTCCGTCTATGCCGCCGAGGCCATCGAACGCCACGGTCTGCGGGGTGTCTGGCTGGCCATCGTACGGCTTCTCAAATGCCAGCCGTTCCACCCGGGGGGCTATGATCCCGTGCCTGGAAGTTCGGAGGCGGAAGTGGGCAGGCCCGGTGATGATCTCCACGAAACAGACACTGCTCCCTTGGCTTCCGACCGGGTTGACAACGTATCCACGAGGTCTGAGAAGATCTCCGAAGGCCCTCCGCACCCGAATACGCTATGATCCCCGCTGGAGGTGGCCCAATGGCCCGTTTTTCCCCCCGCTGTCTTTCCATTCTTGCCGTGTTATGTGTGCTGACGCCGTTCGTGGTGCAGGCCCAGGTGATCAATGAATATGTCGCAAACCACACCGGCAACCCCGATACCTATGAATATGTCGAGATTTTCGGGAGTTCTTCAACTGATTACTCCAACCTGACAATCGTCGAGATCGAAGGCGATGTCAGCACTTCGACGGGCACGATTGGCCGCATTGACCAGTTCTTTGCGGTTGGCGCCACCGACGGCAACGGTTACTGGATGACGCCATATCTCACCGACAAGCTGGAGAACGGCAGCATGACCCTGCTGCTCGTTGAGGGTTTCACCGGGGCCATCGCTGACGATATCGACGCAAACAACGACGGCGTCATGGATGCCGTGTTCTGGACCACTATCATCGATCAGGTCTCGGTATGGGACGGGGATTCGGGTGATGGGATGTACTGCACAACGGTCTTGTCCTCCAGCATGGACGGCGATCCCTACACGCCTGGTGGCGCGTCCCGGATTCCCAACGGTACGGACACCGATACCGTGGACGACTGGCGGCGCAATAATTTCTTCGGTGACGGTATCCCCGGTTTGACCGGTTCGACCTCGCCTGGAGAGGCCTACAACACCCCGGGGACGGAGAATGACTGGATTCCGGAGGCCCCTCCCATTATCAACGAGTTCATACTCGATCATGTCGGTACGGACGATCACGAGTACATCGAGGTCTTCGGCATGCCGGAGACCTTCTACCTGGACTACAGGCTCCTCGTGATCGATGGCGATCAGGAGGATGCGGGGCACATCGACAACGTCTTCCAGGTCAGCCTGACCAGTGGGGGTGGCGCCTGGACGACCGGTTTCTTGAGCGACAACCTCGAGGGGAACTCGACGACGATCCTTCTTGTCAAGGATTTCACCGGTGCTGCCGGCGACGATCTCGACAGCAATGACGACGGTTTACTGGATGCCTCGCCCTGGAGCGAAATCACCGACAGCATTGCCGTCACGGACGGCGACGCCGGAGATTTTGCCTATGCGACCCCAGTCCTTGATCCTGGTTTCGACGGTGGGGGTATCGCAGTCCTCGGCGCGTCGCGTGTCCGTTCGGGCATCGACACCGATACCGGCGCCGACTGGATCCGCAACGATTTTGACGGCGCTGGACTGCCTGGCTTTGCGGGCAGCATTACCGACGGTGAAGCATTCAATACTCACAGACTGGCCAACCGTGTGACCGTCTCCGATTATTACGGCTCGGTTGATGATGGGTCCCAGGCAGGTCTCCGCAGCACGCTCCATGATGCGATCAAGGATCACATCCGGCACGAATACACCACGGGCGGAACCGACACCTGGGACATTCTGTACGAGGCCGACGAGGACCCGGGTAATGCGTCCAACGCACTGACCGTTTACAAGAACTCCTCCGTCCCCAGGGGCGACGGCTCCCTCAATCGTGAACACACCTGGCCGAAGAGTTTCGGTTTTCCGGACGAAGCCCTCTCCAACTCTCCCTTCACCGATTGCCATATGCTGATGCTTGCGGACGGCCCCTACAACACGGCGCGTTCCAACCGGGCCTTCGGGACCTGCTCACTTGCCTGCGCCGAATACGTAACCGACGTCAACAATGGTGTCGGCGGGGGTAGCGGAGTCTATCCCGGCAACTCCGACTGGGGCGCGGGTACCGCGGCGACCGGGATCTGGGAAGCATGGGTCGGCAAACGCGGGGATGTTGCCCGCGCACAGTTGTATATGGACCTGCGCTACGAGGGCGGCGCACACGGCTTTGTCGGTACCGCCGAGCCCGACCTGATCCTGACCGACGACACCAGCTTGATCGCCGCTTCCCAGACGGGTTCGAACGAGAGTACGGCCTACATGGGCAGACTTTCCGTTCTTCTGCAGTGGGCGGCGGAGGATCCTGTATCCGCCGAGGAGTTGACCCGGAATGAAGTGGTCTACAAGTACCAGGGCAACCGTAATCCTTTCGTTGATCATCCCGAATGGGTGTCCTGTATCTTCGAGGGAACGGGCTGCACCGGACGGATATTCAGCGACGGCTTCGAAAATGGAACGACTGACGGTTGGAGTATTTCCGCCCCTTGAACGGCGCAGGGGAAGGCCATCCCTCCGAGAGTCTGGATCGCCTGAGGCGATGGCTGGCCCGTTTCGCGCCCCGGCGTCTTGAGGGCGATCGAAGAGCGGCCGTCGCAGTAATTTTCAGGCCCGGCACGGAGGGGATCGAGGTATTGCTGATCCATCGGGCGGAGCACCCCAGGGACCCATGGTCGGGACATATCGCTTTTCCCGGAGGGCGGATGGATCCCGAGGATCAGAGCACGCTGGCTGCTGCTGTCAGGGAGTCCGACGAGGAGATCGGGTTGGACCTTGGGACGGAGGCCGTTCATCTGGGGCGATTTTCCGATCTTCAGGCCGTAGCGAGAGGGCGTCGCCTGGGACTCATTATCGAGCCCTTCGCTTTTGAACTTCGCGGCTCGGCGAGTTTGGCATGCAACCATGAGGTCCAGGAGGCCTTTTGGCTGCCGTTGTCTTTTTTGACTGACTGGAGTCATCGGTCTTGGCTCGAGCACACGATTGACGGAAGGATCGTTCGGCTCCCCTGTTATCACTGGGAGGGCAAGGTGCTGTGGGGATTGACCCTGCGCATCCTCGACGAGGTTATTGAGATTTTGACCGGAAAAACACCTACAGACTGGCCGTCCGAAATGACCACCGGCTCGAGAAATTCAGCAGGGTGAGGTGGTATACTTTGGCCCGGCTTTCTATCGCACGACGAATCCGTCTGGGCGGATTGGTCAGTTCATGGAAGTGGGCCGAGGGGGTCCACAGAATACCAAGGTGGAGGTGGCAACAATGAAAAGGAAACTCGGTTCGTTTTATCTCATAAGTCTCTCGGTGGCATTGGGTTTGTGCATGGTTTCGGGAGTGGCCTGGGCTGACAATATCGCGTGGGATTTAGTCTCCAGCTCAAGTCAGAATCTTGTCAGCTACAGCACTGACGCTCCAGATTTCGGCAACCCCGGCGACGGGTTTCAGAAATACACTGCGATTCAGCAGGCGTGTCCGCCCCCTCCAGACCCCAACCTCAACAGCATTCCCTATGCTTTGGTTGACGATAGCGCCTGCTTGTATCCGACGGACCTGGGCGGCATCATTGATTCCATGACGGACTTCGACGAGTTCTTCGGCATCTGCGACACTGTCAACGATGTCAACTCCGACCCCGTGAACGCGACCTGGATCTTCGACATCAGCGCGGGGGACTCCGACTTTGAACTGCATATCGATCTGGCGGCGATGGGTAACTTCGAGGATCCCGAGGATATCTACGTGTGGAGTTACCAGGTGGACTCCGGGGCCGTTCAGACAATTCTGACGGCCGTTGCCGATGAAGGCAACACCCTGACATACACCCTGGCGGGCGGTACGGTCGTGGATCTCTCCGATCCGCTAATCATCGACGGGGTGACGTTGTCGAATTACTTTCAGACCTTTTCGACCCCCATCCCGGCAGGATCTCAGCTGACTGTCGTCCTGACGGCCTTGACGGATGGCGGCTACGAAGGCTATGCGGCCCGGAATATTCTGGTCACTGCCACTACCGACGAACCTCCGCCAGGCGGCGGAGGAGAGCCCATCCCGGTGCTGTCGATGACGGGCGTTGCGGCGATGGCCCTGTTGCTCATGGCTGGGGCAGTGTTCCTGTTCCGCCGCTTGCATTAGTGACCTTGGTGCGCTTTGGAAGGGGAGGGACAACCTCCCCTTTTTCGTCTCCGATATTTTGGGTCTCCGATGAGGTGGGCGCGTGTGGTCTCGTTGTGGTTTGCAACGATCGAGAAAGAATGACAACCAACGATCTTCTACTTGAAAGATCGGGTGAATTAAGGAGTTTTGAATGCGTTTGATTCATATGTTTTTTGTCGTTTGCTTGGTGACGGTTTCCGTGGTCGCCATGGCTGATGAGCCGATCCCAATCTCGGACCTGCATTTCAACGACCCCAATGGTGCGCCCCTGATGCTTGATGAGATTGTCACCATCCAGGGAGTTATTACTGCCCCCACCGGAGTCTTCAACTCGGGCCGCACCGAGGTCTACCTTCAAGACGACACCGGCGGCATGAACCTCTTCTCATTCAACCCGGTCTGGGAAGATGGCTACGAGTTGGGAGACGAATTTAAGGTGACAGGCACCATCATCGCGTATAACGGATTGACGGAACTCGTACCGATTACCGTCGAACTGATAGGCAAGGACCGGCCTCAGCCGGAGCCGTTGCTTGTGACCTGTGGAGAGCTGTGGGCCAGCTATGACTACGCGACCAACTCCGAGCCCACCGAGTCGCTGCTGATCCGCCTCAACGGGGTTACCTGGGATCCGGGCAACTACGCGCTGATGGATGACACCGGTACCGCGATGATGTACATCGATCCCGATACCGGTATCCCGTGGCCGGAGGGGGAATTCAACGTCGTCGGTGTCATGAAACAGTTTGACGACGCCGGTGAAGAAGGACCCTGGTACCTCGGCTACGAGATTCTGCCGCGTTTTGTCAGTGATATCACCTACGGATCCGGACCTCAGTTTGTCGACTTGCCGATTCAGACAGGTGTCGCTATGGGCTCTGCCACCATCGCGTGGACGACCGACATTCCGAGTGAGACCGTGCTCGAATTTGGGATGACGCCCGGCTTGGAGATGGACCCGATTGCCCTCGGCAACTCGACCACGACCCACGAGGTGGTGCTGACAGGTCTTTCGTCTGCGACCGTCTACTACTGCTCAGCAGTTGCCGCCGAGGGGGAGGATTCGATCAACAGCCCCGTGATCACCGTTGTCGGCCCCTCCGAGAGTTCCTCGGGCCAGATCGACGTCTACTTTTCCCAAAGCGTCGATACCACGTACTCGACCGGCGTCGATGCCGTACAGACCAATATCGCCGAACGCATGATTGAGCGCATCAACGCCGCCACCACGTCGATTGATTTCTGTTTCTTCGCCTTCACTCTTGACGAAGTGGCCGATGCGCTGATCGAGGCTCACAACCGGGGTGTCACCGTGCAGGTGATCTACGAGATGTTCGACCCGGTCATCAACGAGCTGATCGTGGCCGGAATCGACGTCAGGACCAATCCTGATGAGGAGCACGACAATACCCATAACAAGTTTGCATTCTTTGACGCCCGGGACGGCGATGAGACCAATGACGTCGTGTGGACCGGCTCGTGGAACGCCTCTTACAGCGGCACCAACCTCAATGCCGAGAACGTCGTCGTCGTCCACGACGCAGCGCTCGCCGCCGCATACAGAATCGAGTTCGACGAGATGTGGGAGGGCGCCTACAGCAGAGCAAAAGCCGATAATACGCCGCATCTTTTCCTGATCGGCGGAAGGAATGTTGAACAGTACATGAGCCCCACGGATGGTCTGCCGGATAAAATGGCGGCCCTGATGGGCACGGCAGACACCGATATGTTCTTCGCCATCTTCAGCTTCACTCACGACGAGATCTTCAATGCGATTGTGGCACGCTTTGATGCCGGAGTCGCGGTGCGGGGCGTCTGTGATGCCGAAGCTGCCGAGTACGGCCGGTATCAGGATCTGGCAGACCTGGGGATCGACGTGGTCCTCGACAACGTGGAGCAAGGAGGCGCCGATCAGCTGATGCACAACAAGTACCTGATGGCCGACCCCCTGCCCGGCGGCTCGGATCCGACGATCGTTACCGGTTCGTACAACTGGAGTTACTCGGCCGCGACCTACAAGGACGAGAACATCCTGATCATCCACGACGCAACCATCACCAACATCTTCTTCCAGGAGTGGATGGCGCGCTACAAAGAGGGCGGCGGAACCTGGGATACAGAGGCGCCGGGGTGCGCACCGATCTACATCGCCGCAGCCGCGGCCGGTGCGGGCTCTGGTGACTCCATGTGGGCCACCGACGTCGGCATCAACAACAATAGCGATGAGGTACTGACCTACAAATTCTATATGCTGCCGCGTGGCGCCGATAACACCGACGTCGACTTCATCGTTGAGGGCACTCTGCAGCCCAATACCAATGGCAACTTCCCCAACCTCTGGGGCAGTTGGATGGGCGACGGCGCCGGTGCAATCAACGTCTGCGTCAGCGACGGTGATGCCGCAGGCGTCACCAGCCGCACCTATAACACCAGCGACGCCGGGACCTTCGGTCAAGCGATCGTTGGCAAAGAGGGCATGGCCTCCGCGAAGCTGATCGGTATGGGCGAGAAGGTCCGCATGGGCTTCCTGACTGAGAACAGCGCATTCCGCACCAACGTCGGCTTCATGAATGCCGGCGCAACGACCATCACTATCGACGCCGAGTTCTTCGCCGCCGACGGCACCTCGTATGGCACTGCCAGCATCAACATCCTCCCGTTCTCCAACAACCAGTGGAACAAACCATTCACCACCAAGGTGCATGCCGGAACCGTTGATCTGGGTTACATCGATGTGTGGTCCGACACCGCGGACGCGATGTTCTTGACCTACGCTTCGGTTGTTGACAACGAAACCGACGACCCGACCACCATCTGGCCTTTCGATACCGATCAAATGGTTGGTGGTGACTCCTTGAGCTGCACACCCTACTGGATTGCCGCAGGCGCTTCGGCCAACGGCGCAGGAGGAACGGTCTGGGCGACAGACCTCGGCATCAACAACCTCGGCTCCGACGAGCTGACCTACCAGTTCCAGTTCCTGCCGCGTGGCGCCGACAACACCGGCGTTGCCATGAGTGATCCCTTCACTCTGATCGGCAACGGGTCCATCGTCTATCGTGACATCTGGAAGACCCTGACCGGGAACAACGGCGCCGGCGCCATCAACGTTTGCGTCGACAACGGTGACGCAACCGGCGTGACCAGCCGCACCTTCAATATCGGTGATGAAGGTACCTTCGGTCAGATCATCGAAGGCATGCGGGGCTCATCGGCGGCCAAGGTTGCTACCGGCGAGAAAGTTCGGCTGGGCTACCTCTTCGAGAACGACGCATTCCGCACAAATATCGGCTTCATGAATTCCGGCGCCAATGAGATTACGGTCAATGTTGAGTTCTTTGACCACGCCGGTAACTCCTTGGGAATCAAGTCTGTCAATCTGGACCCCTACTCCAACAACCAGTGGACCAAGGCCTACACCTTGGCGCCGATCAATGCCAGCGGCATCACCGCAGGCTTTGCCGACGTATGGTCCGATACGGCCGACGCCAACTTCCTGACCTACGCTTCGATCGTAGACAACGGAACCGGCG
>JAOZPW010000100.1:0-10619 GCA_029932545.1 Thermoanaerobaculales bacterium
CCCGACAACGAGAATGCTGCGGGAAAAGTCATGGGTGGCAACCCTCGGCGAGCGCGTTGGCTTTCGAGTCTCCCGGCTACGCCGGAGGCCGCCGAGGTCATTTTCTCAAGGGGCGGCCCCCCTCCCCAATCCAAAGACTGCTGCCTCTTGAGAAAATGCACCGAGCGGGAGCGCCGAGAGGCGTTCCCGAAGGCCGGGGTTGAACAACTGCGTTACCATAGCCCCCTGATGACCACCACCTGGAACCAACCCACCATCCGCGATCTGGTCGCCCGCCTGGAACTCTTTCGCGAAGGCTGCAGGGTAACGACCCTGGTCGAGGTCGAACGAGCGACCCGGTCACCCTTTCACATCCTGGTGGCATGTGTGATTTCTTTGAGGACCAAAGACGAAGTCACTGCTCAAAGCTCGGCACGGCTGTTCGACCTGGCCCAGACGCCCGAGACCCTGGCCATCCTGGAGGAGAGCGTAATCGCCAAGGCAATCTTCCCGGCGGGCTTTTATAACACCAAGGCCCGGCAACTGCGCGAGATTTCAGCAATCCTGGTCCGTGAGCACGGCAGCAAAGTCCCAAAGAACGAGAACGATCTGCTGGCCCTGCCCGGCGTCGGCCGTAAGACCGCCAACCTGGTGCTGGGAATCGGCCACGGCATCCCGGCGATCTGCGTCGATACCCATGTCCACCGGATTCCCAACCGCATGGGCATGGTTTCCACCAACAAACCTGAGCAGACCGAAAAGGCCCTGATGACGATATTGCCCAAAGATACATGGATCCCGATCAACGATCTATTGGTCACCTTCGGCCAGAACCAATGCCACCCTGTCTCCCCCCGTTGTTCCACCTGTCCCCTCGATGATCTATGCGGGAAGGTGGGCGTCGAACGATCACGATAAGGCAAGATCGGGCGGACACTTCCATCATGCGCCGACAATGAGAATATTGTGTTTCCCGGCAGACCAGACGGGTGGACACGGGGGTCCACCCGTATCCCACTCCGGAGCGCTTTGCGAGTCCTGAGGCAACCCGGGCTCGGGCACGGGCTCGGGAACGGGGTCAGGGTGGTCGTGTACAGTGGAGCCCCGGAGGCAACCATGGCACAACAAGATCCCCACAGCTACACCGACCTCGAACAAGGAATTACCGAACACATCAACCTCGACCTTGTGGTTGACTTCGATTCGAAGCGCGTTCTTGGGATGGTCCGCATCCACTTAACCGAACCGATCGAGGGAATTTTTGACCTGGATACCAGGGCGTTGAAAATCCTGTCGTGCCGAACCGCAGTCGGCCACGATGTTCCCTCAGAACTCGCCGACAATGACCCGATCTTCGGCTCCCGATTGCGTCTGAACCTTCCCGAGAGAACCCAGGAGATCACCATCGAATTCGAGACCACCGATGGATCAACCGCCCTCGATTGGTTGGCGCCTGAGCAGACAGCAGGAAGGCGTCTGCCCTACCTTTACAGTCAGTGCCAGCCACACCATGCCCGCTCGATTTTTCCCTGCCAGGACAGTCCAAGAGCCCGTTTCCGGTTCACGGCGGCAATCACCGTCCCCGAAGGCCATACGGCGGTGATGGCTGCCGCTTCGACCGGGTCTCACCCTGGCAAAGAGGCCAATACCACAACATTTACCTTCGAAATGCCGCAACCCATCCCGTCCTACCTGACGGCCTTTGCCGTCGGTGACATCGTCTCGCGCGACCTCTCCGATCGGGTCAGAATCTGGGCCGAACCCGAGGTCATCGACTCGGCGGCCTGGGAATTCGGCGAGGTCGACCCGATGATCGGTGTCGCGGAAGGCATCTTCGGCGCCTACGAATGGGACCGCTACGACATGATCGTCATGCCCTTCTCCTTCCCCTACGGCGGCATGGAAAATCCGCGTTTGACCTTTTTGACACCGACTCTCCTGGCTGGGGATCGTTCTCTGGTCAACGTCGTCGCCCACGAACTGGCCCACTCCTGGACCGGCAATCTGGTCACCAACGCCACGATGGAAGATTTCTGGATCAACGAAGGCTTCACCGTCTGGGCCGAGAGGCGCATCCTGGAGGCCCTCGAGGGGACAGAATTCGCAGCTCTGCACGCAGCGAACGGACGTATCGACCTCGAGGCGGCCATGGCGGATTTCGGGCCGGAGTCGCCCTACACACAACTCAAGACCCCGATGGAGGGCGTGGATCCCGACGAGGTCTACTCATTGGTGCCGTACGAAAAAGGCTTCTTGTTCGTTAGCCTGCTTGAACAGACGCTGGGGCGCGAACAATTTGATGCCGTCGTCGGTCGCTACATGAAAAAATTCCGCTTCACGTCCATCACGACGGAAGAACTCCTTCAGTTCCTTGAAGAAGAGGCGCCCGGCCTCTTGGACCGGATCGGCGTCCAGGAGTGGGTCTACCAGAAGGGCCTCCCGGCAAACGCGCCGGTCTTTACGTCACCCGCCCTGGAACAACTTCGTTCTCTGGCCGAAGGTTGGGACAACGGCGTTCGCGCTGACGAAGATCAAGTCAAATCCTGGTCTACCGAAGAGTGGCTGCTCTACCTCAAGGCCCTGCCCAGGGTCATAAGCCTCAAGGGATGTGAAGAACTGGACGACGCCTTTGGGCTTAGCAAATCCGGAAACTACGAGATCCTCGTAGCCTGGCTGACCCTCGCGGTGCGGTCGGGATACGAAGAGGTTCTGCCGCGAGTGCGGGAGGTCCTGACGACAGTCGGCCGAGCCAAGTTTCTGCGCCCCCTGTACCACGAGTTGCTGGAGAGAGAAGAGATGAGACCATTTGCCCAGGAGGCCTTCGACGAGATGCGGGACCGATACCACACACTCGCCCGAGTGGCGATTGCAGGGATCTTCGAAAAGGCCTCGAAAACTGGGTGAACGGCATTGTCCGTGCGGGTGGACACGGGGGTCCACCCCATACGCGCTAACTTAGGGAACACTCACACCTAAGGCTTGAAATCATGGGTCCTGTCCGTGTCGTCCCGAGCCCGAGCTCGAAGGAACGCGGTGTTGGTCTCAGTATTAAAACCGTCTCACCTCCAATGGGTGTTTCATTGAGGTTAGCGCGTGTGGGGGTCCACCCCTACAGATGTACCGATGACATTTGGACCGCTGTAGGGGCGGACCCCCGTGTCCACCCGTGCCGGTTCCCTGATCCCTCATCGACTGCAACAAAAAGCGTTTTTCCACGTACTTCTTATTGAGAATTTAACCGGTGCCAAAGCCGACCACACTCAATACAAGGAGGAGTTCATGATCATTCCCTACTTCACTATCGTGCGCCAGAAACAGGTTGCCATCATCGAGGGGTTCGGGCGTTTCGACAAGATCGTCACCGCCGGCCCCTACCTGGTACTCCCGTGGCAGTCGGTGGCCGCCAGGATGTCCCTCAAGGTCCAGGAAATGCAGGTGACTGTCGAGACCAAGACCCTGGACGACGTCTTCGTCAAGCTCTTGATCGCTGTCCAGTACTCGGTGATCCCTGCCCGGGCAAAAGAGGCCTACTACGAACTGGCCAATCCGATACAGCAGATTGAGAGCTATGTCTTTGACGAGGTCCGCTCGACCGTGCCCAACATGAAGCTCGACGAGGTCTTCCGCAACAAGGACAAGATCGCTGACGCCGTCAAGGAGAATCTCCGCGAAACGATGGAAAAATACGGCTACGGCATCATCGGCGCCCTGGTCAACGACATCGATCCCGACGAAAGGGTCAAGGCAGCGATGAACGAGATCAACGCTGCCCAGAGGATGAGGAAAGCCGCTGAAGAAAAGGGCGAAGCAGAAAAGATCCTGATGGTCAAAAAGGCCGAGGCAGAAGCCGAGTCGGTCATTCTTCAGGGCCAGGGCATCGCCGGTCAGCGCAAGGCCATCGTCGACGGACTACGCGAGAGCGTCGAAGAATTTCAGGAAGGAGTCGCCGGTATTACAACCGAGGATGTCCTTCAGATCATCTTGATGACGCAATACTTCGACATGCTCAAGGAAGTCGGAGGCCGGGCGGGCGCCAGCACAATCCTCCTGCCACACTCCCCGGGAGGCCTGGATTCGATCATGGATCAGCTTCGCAATGCGGTCATGGTCGGGGAGAAGGCAACGAAAACCTAATCTGAGCGATTCTGGCGGATGAGATGTGTCAAGTCCTTGAGGCTCCGGTGCTTGAAAAAAACGTAGGCATACCTGTTTGTCTGTCGAGGCTTTTTGAAAGTGCCCGGGGTCCAAGGACTTGGCACAGATCGCCGATGAGAATCGCTCAGCTTAGGGAAAAGATAGCCGGCCCTCTTGGTGACGGTGGTCACGATACAAAAACGGGATCGGGGGGTAATCTATGTATCTCCCCCCCTCCTCCGGCGAGCCCGCAAGGGCTCGCTACCTTTTTGAGCTGTCGGTTCTCAGTTCTCGAGCCTGGCCTCGAGGGTGTCACAGACAATATCGATCGCCTTGAGCCGGGCGTACTTCTTGGAGTTGGCCTCGATCAGGTGCCAGGGAGCGATGACGGTGGATGTCCTTTCGACCATCTCGTGAACCGCCTGCTCGTACTCCGCCCACTTCTCGCGGTTCCGCCAATCCTCGTCTGTCAGTTTCCATGCCTTGAACGGGGTCTCCTTGCGCCGCTCGAAACGGGCCAGTTGCTCTTCAGCCGTGATGTGCATCCAGAACTTGCAGATGATGATGCCTGCTCCGGTCAGCTGTCGCTCAAAATCGTTGATCTCGGTGTAGGCCCGGCGCCACTCGGCCTCGGTGGCAAACGCCTCAACCCGCTCGACCAGGACTCTGCCATACCATGATCGATCGTAAATCGTCACCCTGCCGGCACGCCCGAGGTGACGCCAAAATCGCCACAGGTAGTTGCGCGCATGCTCTTCGTCGGTCGGCGCCGCAATCGGGATGACCTGGTAATTCCGGGCATCCATCGCGGCGGTCATGCGACGGATCACTCCACCCTTCCCAGCGGCATCCCATCCTTCGAAGACCAACACCATCGAACGCTTGCTATCCCGAGTCGCTCGGTAGAGCGTATTGAGCCTGGCCTGGGCCTCAGGCAGCCGATCGTCATAGTCATCGGCCGAGACACTCTTACTCATATCAAGACCGTCAAGAACCGTCCTCCGGCGGGCGCTCTTCAACGCATCCGCCATCATGCCCTCGTCGAGATCCGCCGCCAAACCGACATCGGCGCCGGCTCGTCGTTCCCCCATCCTTCGCCGGATGGCATCCCTGATGATCGAGGCGACCGTCAGCGACCGGTAGCGGGCGTCCTCTCCTTCGACGATCTTCCACGGTGCAAAAGGCTGGCTGGTTCGCATGATCAGGTGCTCAGCGACCTCAACGAAACTGTCGTATTTTTCGTAGTGTTCCCAGTCCGTCGGGGTGACGCGCCAACTCTGGAGCGGATCATTCTCGAGGACCTTCAACCGATGGTGTTGGGCCTTTCGGCCCAGGTGCATCCAGAACTTGAGAATCAGCGCGCCGTCATCCGCAAGGAGCTTCTCAAAATCCAGGATCTGATCCAGTCGGTCGTGGAAGGCGCCATCATCAATCGTCCCATAGACCCGCTCCAGGAGAGGGCGCGAGTACCACGCACTCAAGAACAGGCCGACCGTCCCGCGTGGCGGCAAATCACGCCAGTAGCGCCAGAACGGCGGACGGTCCCGCTCCTCATCGGAGAGTTCCCCGTAGGCTCGGGTCTCCATCCACCGGGGATCCATCCACTCGTTGAGTAGATTGACCGTGGCGCCCTTGCCCGCTCCGTCGACTCCTGAGAACAGAACCAGAACCGGAAAATCCGCCTCTCGAAGCTGCTGTTGCAGCATGATCAGCTCGGTGCGAAGTTCGGGCTCTACCTTGCGGTACTCGTCCTTGGAGATTTTGCGACCCAGTTCAGCAGTTTCGAACATGCCCCAGGATAGCGAATCTCAGTAATGATGAGAAGTCGCCCGCCCGGGCAGCCTCCTTACAAGGCTCAAAGGACCAACGAGGGGGAGAGGGGGAGCAGGGGGGAGGGGGAGATCACGCGGTCTGGCTGCTCCGCTCAGTTTTCTCCGTTTTCGGGGTTCAGTCTTCCAGCCAAGCGAATCCGATTTTTTCGGATTCGGTACTATGTCTCTGTGATCACCACCTCAATCTCCGTCCTGGCCCTACTGCTGGCTCTGTTCCTGGTCGCACAGCTCCGGCGAACACTCTCCCGGTTGGTCGGCGGGTGAAACCCGAAGAAATCCGGCTCTACGCCCACCGCGGGGCCTGCCTTCGCTGCCCCGAAAATAGTCTGGAGGCATTTTCCCTGGCCCTGGAAGACGGCGCAAATGCCCTGGAAATGGACGTGCATGCGACCTCAGACGGCCAGTTCGTCGTTGCCCATGATGCCGACGGCGCCCGTCTGGCGGGCGATGCCCGGCCTATACAGTCTCTGCCTCTCGAGGTCGTCCGAAAATGGCGCCTTGATGGCTCCGCTCAGGTGCCCAGCCTGGACGAGGTCCTCAAGGCCTTTTCCGGGACGCCGATGAGCATCGACCTCAAACCGCGGATACCTCAGTTGGTTCAGCCCTTCCTCGACACCCTGAAGCAATGGCGTGCCGAAGAATGGGTGACAGTGGCCAGCTTTCACCACGACATCATGCTCGAAGTCCACCGATCGGGTTGGACGGGCAGAACGGCCCTCAGCCGATTGGAGGTTGCCTGGTTGCGCCTCCTGCCCGAAAAACTCAGTGGCCGAATGATTCGGGGCCAATCGGCCCAGATTCCTCCATCGGCCGGGCCGGTTCGCCTAGACCGATCGGCCTTCATCGACCGGTGCCACCGGCTGGGCCTGAGATCTGACTACTGGGTCATCAACGAACCCGAGCAAGCCGACCGATTGCTCGAACTGGGCGCCACCGGTGTGATGAGCGATGATCCCAAACGCATCGCCCCGGTCGTCGCTGCCCACCAAAAACGGAGAGCTGTGTGACAAACCAATGGTGGGCCAAGGCCCACCCTACCCCTGCCCGCTTGTCTCTAATCCCTATTCCCTATTCCCTGATCCCTTGCTCTGTCAATCTGAGGGCTGATGGCTGAGCGCAAAAAAAACCGCGGATGCGGCTGCTGCGGCGGATGCCCGGGATGCCTCCTGACCCTCGCCCTGATTTTGTGGGCCCTGATGATTCTGTGGCACACCAACAAACCGCTTCCCGACGGCCTGAGAATGGAGGGCGCCTCAGTCGCGGTTCCGGCATCCGATATCACCATCTTGACAGACGTAACGGCCATCGACGCTCAAGGACAACCTGTGATCACCCAGACGATCTTCGACCACATGCTGGCCCGCATCGGTGCCGCTCGAGAACTGGTGCTGCTCGACAACTTCTTCTTCAACAGCATCACCGGCAGCGATGGCAACCCCCACCGCCATCTGTGTTCGGAACTGACCACCGCCCTGGTCTCGGCCAAGGGAAGCCACCCCGACATGCAGATTGTGGTCATCACCGACCCGATCAACACGGTCTATGGCGGTCACAAACCACCCCATCTCCGAGCCCTGCAACAATCCAGCGTTACGCTCGTTATGACAGATCTGAAAAAACTCCGAGACTCCAACCCCGCCTACTCTGCCTGGTGGCGCATGGGGCCTCGATGGCTGGGCCATCCAGAACCCAATGGCCGTTTCCCCAACCCCTTCAGCACAGAAGAACCCCGGGTCGGCGCCCGTTCCTGGCTCTCGTTGCTCAACTTCAAGGCTAATCACCGTAAGGTCCTTCTGACCGACGACGGCAATGGAAACTGGGGGGTTATCGTCGGCTCCCTCAACGCCCACGACGGGTCTTCGAGACATAACAATCTCGCGGTGGAGATAACCTCGAACGAGTTGGCGCGGCAAGCGTGGGCATCCGAAACCGCCGTCATCACGATGTCCGGCGCCACAGTTCCGCCATCGCCATTGCCCGATTCACCGCCAGAAGCCAGGGCTCCTGCCTGCCAAGTCAACCTCCTGACCGAAGGCGCCATTCGCGATGCCATCCTCGACGAACTGAAACTCGCAGGAAAGGGCTTCTCGATCGATGCCGCATTCTTCTACCTCTCCCACCGGGCCATCCGCCGTGGGCTGATCGAGGCGGCCGAACGCGGCGCAAAGATCCGCCTGATTCTGGACCCGTCCAAGGATGCCTTCGGCCGAACAAAAAGCGGTGTCCCCAACCGCCAAGCGGGCCTTGACCTGATGACCCACGGCCGGGGCCGGATCACCGTTCGCTGGTACGACACACACGGCGAGCAGTTCCACCCCAAAGCCATCGTCATCCGCAATGCCGCCGAGAGCACCGTCATCATGGGCTCCGCCAATATGACCCGCCGGAACCTCGATGACCTCAACCTCGAAACCGATGTCAGACTGCAATGCCCAATCGGCAGTACACCGGATGCCGATCTGCATCAGTGGTTCGACCGTCTCTGGTTCAATCAGGGCCTGCACGCCACCGTCGAATTCGAGGCCTACGAAGATCCTTCACTAATCCGGAGAGTGCAGGCAGACCTCCAGGAACGAACGGGAATGGGGACGTTCTGAGGCAATTCGTCGACCGGCAATTCGTCGGACGAATTGCATGGGCCCCTTCGGGGCTGAAGGTAAAAACCGAGGCCGGGCCAACGCCAGTTACCCCGGCAACGACCAGATAGGGGCACGGCGGGCCGAGCCCGGCTTCCAGCGGGGACCGCCACAAAGGAGAAGAATCAGGGCCAAGTCCGGCCCCCCCGACTCTCCTGTCCTCCAACCCCGGCCTTCGGGGTCGCGCAGATGCGCTCCCCCGCTCGGTGCATTTTCCGGAGGGGCCTGGTTACAGAAATCGGGAGGAAATCGCCCCTCCTGAAAATGACCTCGGCGGCCTACGGCGTTGGCCGAGACTGGATTGCTGACGGCGGGGCCGTGGGGAGCCCGGTCAGGCCTTCTTCGCAGCGGCACAGGTTTCGGCAGGGCTGCCCGGTGAAGAAGGCCTGACCCCGCACCCCCGTTGGAGAGGGGCGCTCTTGAATTTGGGCGTCTGCTCCCCCTCACCCTTCTATCATCTTCTCGGACGTATGAATATATGACTAGTAGTTATAAACTGGTCGAAGGAGCCTCCATGGCATCAGATCTGGATTTCGTCAAATTCGTGGTTGATCAGATAGAAAATGCCGGTGTTATTTCGTACCGAAAAATGTTTGGGGAATATGCGGTTTATTGTGAAGGCAAGGTCGTCGCGCTGATATGTGACAACCAGTTATTCGTCAAACCAACAGAAGCTGGAAGGTCCTTCATCGGTGATGTTGTGGAGGCGCCTCCTTATCCGGGAGCCAAACCTTCTTTCCTGATCGAAGAGCAGATCGAAGACAAGGATTGGATCAGCACCTTGGTGAGACTGACGGAAAAAGAACTCCCTGAGCCCAAACCGAAGAAGAAACCGAAGGGGAAGAGTGGGAAGAAACAGGCTCCGTAGGGCAACCGAGGCTCAAGGAGTTTACCGGCAAGAAACCCGACACCGCCGGCAACGACCGTCAGCCCCCAACCAACCGGTCACCCCAAACGCAACCTTCGACGTTGAGCGTTGGACGTTGAACGTTGAGCGTTCTGCCCCCTTTGACCCTTCGACCTTTTGACTCTTTTACCCTTCGACTGATTTCGTGTACTCTGATCCCGTGGGGGTTGCCATGCATCGCTGGTTCAAGTTCTCGATCACTCATTGTCGTCTCGCCGCCTTGATTCCGGTGGCCATCCTGGTCGTTTCTGCCCTGGGGCCGGCGACCTGTGCCGCAGACGTGCCGGTGGTCGTGGCCGTTGACACCAGCCGTTCTCTTTCCCCTTCGGAACTGAGATCGACAACATCCAATATGGGCGCCATTCTTGCCGTCTTGCCCGCAGGTACGCCGGTTGGGCTGATGGCATTCGACGACTCCCCTCGGTGGATCGTCGAGCCCTCCGGATCCAGGGAAGCTGTCGAAGGCGCCCTGGCCGAGCTTACGCCTGCCGGGAATTTCACCCTGCTCAACGATGCCCTATTTACCGCGGCCCGCGACCTCCCCGAGGGCGGCGTCATTCTGCTCTTGACCGACGGCCGGGACGAGAACTCCGCGACGACTGTTGAAGATGTCGCCGAATTGTGCCGGGCCAACCACGTGCGTATCGTCTCCCTGAGCATCGGCCGCAATGTCGATGAAAAGGCACTTCGCCGGCTGACCCTCTTGACTGAAGGCGCCTCTCTGGGCCGCGCAGACCAGGCGGACACTATAGAGGTAGGCCTCCGACTCCAAGAAGCGGCGACCGCATCCGCAGCGGACGTCGAAGCTTCCCGCCCACCAGCCGAACCCGTTCAAACAACGGATATTCACGCTGCCCCCCCCAGCCAGGAGCGGCCCACAGTCATTGAGCAGTCCCCTACCCCCTGGTGGCTGCTGCCCCTTCTTCTGATCCTGATCCTGGCCGTCTTGACAACTTTGATCGTGCTCTGGCGTTCGCGCTCCGCCCTTCAGCAGGCCTCTGAAACTCCTCGTCAATCCGGAGAGTGGGAGACCGACCCCTCAATAGCCGCACCACCCGACATCGATCATGCCCAGGACCCAACATTCGAATTGGCATCGGTGCCGCCGATGGACGAAAGCGCCGACGAACT
>JAOZPW010000100.1:10719-12278 GCA_029932545.1 Thermoanaerobaculales bacterium
GAGCCCGCATGGAAGGACGCCCTGGTGCTCGAACTGGACGTCGAAGTGCAGCCGGGCGAAAACATCGATCCGCCGGTCCGGACGGAAGTCATTCTGTTCTATGGCGAAAATCACTTCTATGCCGCGTTCCGGGCCTACGACCCCGATCCATCAGCAATCCGGGCCCGCTACTCGGACCGCGACCGTTTGTGGGATGACGACTGGGTTGCCCTGGTCCTCGACACCTTCGACGATGCTCGCCGGTCCTTCGACTTCTTCGTCAACCCCCTGGGCATCCAGGCGGATATGATTGAGACGACTTCGGGCGACGGTGGTCCACAATGGGACGCCATCTGGGATTCTGCGGGTCATATCGTCGACGACGGTTACATCGTTGAAATGGCGATCCCCTTCAGTTCTCTTCGTTTCCAGCCCTCAAAGGGCGACCAGATCTGGGGGATCGATGCAGTTCGTTCCTACCCACGCAACGTCACCCACAAAATGGGGCTCTTCCCACGAGACCGCTCCAATAACTGCTATCTCTGCCAGGCCGATCGCATCCAGGGGTTTGCCGGCGCCGATCCCGGCCACAATATGGAATTTGCACCGACGGTATCGGCAATACAATCTGAAGAGCGAACGTCCTTCCCCGATGGGCCTTTCGAAGAGGTAGATTCCAGTGTTGAGGCGGGGTTGACCGCACGCTGGGGCGTCACCCCCAACCTCAATTTGAGCGCTACCATCAATCCGGACTTCTCACAGATCGAGGCCGACGCCGCACAGTTGGACATCAACACACAATTCAGCCTGTTCTACCCCGAGAAACGTCCGTTTTTTTTGGAAGGCTTCGACTATTTTCAGACCCCGATCAACGCTATCTATACGCGGACCCTGGCCGATCCCGCATGGGGCGTCAAGGCCGCCGGCAAGGTCGGAAGGGGTGCAATCGGCTTCTTCTCAGTACGGGATGACGTGACCAACCTGCTCTTCCCAGGGCCTGAGGGCTCCACAGCGACGTCGTTGGATACTGCATCAACCGGCACGGTTTTGCGCTATCGCCATGACGTCGGAGAATCCTCAACCGTCGGCGGCCTGATCACCAACCGCGAAGGCGCCGACGGTTACCACAATCGGCTGTATGGAGGTGATGTCGACCTCCGCCTGACTCCCACCGACACCGTTCGACTCCAGGCTCTGGGCTCCCAGACCCAATACTCCCTGGACATCGCTCAGAATCACGGCCAACCGGAAGATGAGTTCTCAGGTCATGCGATCGAATTCTTCTATATCCACCAGACGCGGACCTTCGAGGTCTACGGAAAATACCAGGAGATCAGTCCCGGCTTCAGGGCCGACCTGGGCTTCGTGCCCCAGGCCGGTTTTGCCTTTTACGACACCGGTTATCTCTATACCTGGCAACAGGACGACCCTGACCATTGGTACAACATGATCAAGGTGTGGCTTGGTTACGAACGAACGGAAGACTCCGACGGATCGATGCTCCGAAGTGCACCGGGAACGTTCATTGAATACAATGGCCCACTGCAATCCAAGTTTTTCGCGATTGTCTACTTTGGCAA
>JAOZPW010000369.1 GCA_029932545.1 Thermoanaerobaculales bacterium
GAAAGGCATGAATGGCACGTCCCGTTTTGGCGTTTTGGGCGCTCTCGGAGTTGGTCGCCGGCGTCGGCTGTTCGGTCGCTGACGCCGCCTCGGTCGCCACAGTCGAGGCTTCCTTATCCTGTACCATGTGCCGGAATGGAAATGATCCTCCGGAGCGTCGATGGAACCCAATGGACTACCGATGTCCTTGGCATAGAGCAGGAACTTCGCTCCACCGGTCTCGAACGGTCGATGTTGGAGCGTTGATTTGGCGAAAAAGCAACCCATCACATCAGCTCTCCACCGGTCCCTGAAACTGGGCGCCCTGGTCGGTCGGGTGGGCACTTCGGTCGTGGGCCACCGGCTTCTGGAATTGGGCCATAGCGAGGACTCGAGGCGCAAACAGCGGGCGGATACGTTGGTGCTCAACGCCCGCAGGGTCGTCAAGAGCCTTGGTGAACTCAAAGGTGCGGCGATGAAAGTCGGCCAGATGCTTTCGCTGCAGGAGAGCATGCTGCCGCCCGAGGTGGCCGAAATCCTTTCACATCTGCAACAGCAGGCGCCGAAGGTCCCGCCGGAGATCATGCGCTACGAGGTCGAGGGCGCGCTGGGCTCGTTCGACGAGATCTTCGAGTCGATGGAGGCGGAGGCCTTTGCCGCAGCCTCGATCGGTCAGGTGCATCGTGCGAAGCTCAGGGACGGGCGGGACGTCGCGGTCAAGATCCAGTATCCCCTGATCGATCAGATCGTTGCTGCCGACCTGAAGAATCTCAAGGTTCTGGTCGGGGCCTTGTGGGGTCTCTTTTCGGACATCGACTTCGAGCCCTTTTGGGAGGAGATCCGGGATCGCCTGGTCGAAGAGTTGGACTATCGCGTTGAGGCCCGAACGATGGTGCGCATGAGTGAGCTGTGGGTCGACACGCCGGAGATCATCATCCCCAAGGTCATCCCCGAGGCCAGCGCGAAGAATGTCTTGACGATGGAGTTCGTCGGGGGACTGCCACCGGACGAGGCGTGTTCGCTCGAATGTTCGCAGGCCCAGCGGGACCGGTGGGGCCAGGTGATGTTGGATTTTCTTTTCCGTGGGCTTTTCGAACACCGCCTTCTGCATGCCGATCCCAATCTGGCCAACTTTGCCTTCCGGGAAGACGGCGCCGTGGTGGTCTACGACTTCGGGTGCGTCAAACAGGTGCCGGAAGATCTGGCTAAAGGCTATGGCGCATTGATGTTGGCCGTTCTCGAAGACCGCTGGGACGAGATTCCGGAGACTCTCAGGGGTATCGGTTTTTTCAAGGGTGACGGTCATCTCTTTCCTGCAGAAATCGCCGAAGCCTATGCCGAGGTTCTCGGGAGGATTGTCCGGAAAGACCCGCCCTATACCTTCGGGACGGACGACCTGGGTGACGCCATGATGGAATTGGGTATGAAATACTGGTCCGAGTTCGGCGACATGAGTTTCCCCAGTGACGCGGTCTTCATCAATCGGACCTTCGGGGGCCACGTCGGCAATCTCGGGCGCCTCAGAGCAACAGGCCCCTGGCGGGAGATGATCCGGCGTCGTGCGATGTCTGCGGGGAATCTGTAAATAGCCACGAGAAGATTAGCCACAAAAAGGCACGAAAAGGCACAAAAAGAAGCAAGATGGGCTGCTGGGATAGTGTCCTGGAGCGCGGGGCTCCCGCCCCGCATTGTGACGGCCGGAATCATGCAAGCTGTGAGGCTGATAGCCTTCCGGCTGGCCGGTCGGTGGCTTTTTGGTTCTGGTGTGTTCAAAGCCGAAATTCTTGCCCAGGCGCCGGATGCCTAGATCGACTATTTCCTCGCCGCCGCAGACCGCTCGGGCCGACGCGAGAACCTCCTCCGGATAGTTTCTGCTGCATTCTATAGTTTTTCAATCAGCGTTTCGGTGAGCCCAGACTCAGTGTCCGGTACCCATTTCGAGAAATCGGGGTCCATTTACCTTGGCTCGTTGGGGAATGGTAGGATGTCCCCGGTCAAAGGGTCGAGGTTCAAGGCGACACTGAAACCGCTTGCGCCATGAGCCTCGAGGTTTCATTTTTTGGGTATTGGAGGAGGGGAAAATGGTTCGAAAGAGTTTTTTGACGGTTTTTGTTCTGGGATTATTTATCTTCGTATTGGGGGCAGGGCAGGCCGCCGGCCAAGTGGTTTTGGTCGACGAGGGATTCGAAGGTACATACCCGCCGCCAACCGGGTGGGCGACATATCAAACTGGTGACGCAACAGACCCGGGTTTTGTTCAGATTGATGCTGGTACCGTTGGGTTCAACATTGACCCTCACGGTGGGACATACTGCGTTGCCCACGGCGACGACAATCTGAGCACTGATGCGATCTCGTGGTTGGTGACGCCCCAGCTTGTGATCTCGAATGACCAATTTAGCCTTCACTTCTGGCAAGCCGACTATTACCAGAGCTATTATCAGTACCACGGCGTCTGGGTTTCGACGGCGAGTGGGGATCCCACGTCCGGCGATTTTATTGAGCTGTGGACGGCGGATACAGTTGACACGTGGAACGAAGTGACCGAGAGTCTGGCCGCCTACAACGGGCAGTCGATCTACCTTGCCTTCAGGTATGAGGGAGATTATATGGACGAGTGGTATATCGATGACGTGATGGTTGACTCCCCGGTGCCGGTCGAGTTGATGTCCTTTTCAATCGAATAGAACTGAATTTATCGATACAAGGGCCCCGCTTCGGCGGGGCCTTTTTTCGGTCGGGTCAGGACCGGGGATTGTCCCTCTCGACGTGCAACCCTGCATCCCGCCACTCGATGACGCCGTCGGCGAAACGAATGGCCTCGAATCCGGAGTTCTCCAGTACGTCGACGGCAATCTCCGCCAGGAGGCAGTAGCGTCCCCGGCAGTAGGCGACGACAGGACGGTCTTTAGGGAAGTTTTCCATTTTTTCCTTGAGGGCCTCCAGCGGGACCGATCGGGCGCCGGGCAGGTGCCCCGCCGAAAACTCTTCCGGCGGCCGAACGTCGATCACGGTGACCTCGTCGTCACCAAGCATCTGGTGGAGGACGTCCGAATTGAGATCGATGCCGTGGATCGACGGCGCCTCGCCTCCGGCCCGAGAAATCAGGCCGGACAGTCGTTCCTCAGCAAAATGCCGGGTCTGGGACCAGAAGGTCGCGACCGAGGGGTCGGTCAGAAAGTAGACGACCGTGCGGCCTTCAGACCTCCGGTCGACCATGCCGGCAGAATGTAACTTCTGCA
>JAOZPW010000370.1 GCA_029932545.1 Thermoanaerobaculales bacterium
GCTCGGGGCGCCCGACAGTTGATCCAGGAACGGCTGACCGAGGCCGGTCTGCGCGAGGGACAAGACTTCTGGTGTTTGCTGTAGGTAAACTGGGGTCAAAGGGTCAAGCAGGTATTCGTAAGGACGCAGGAGAGACTCTCGCAGAAATCACAAAGAATAAATATCTACGCCCTGTGTTTCCTGTACGTCTTTGCGAGAGTGTTCTTCGTCCCTTTTACGGTTGCGACTCAGCCGCGTTGAATTGGCACCGGCTCGAGATTCCAGATCTCTTTGGCGTATTGAGTGATCGCTCTGTCCGAGGAGAAGTAGCCCATGGCCGCAACGTTGCGGATTGCGGCGGCTGCCCACGCATGAGGGTCGCGGTAGAGTTCATCCACCCGCCGTTGCGAATCGACGTAGGAGCGGAAATCTGCAAGGTTGAGGTAGTAGTCTCCATGTTCCATCAGAGACGACCAGATCTCGCGGAGTGGTGTGGTATCGGAACCTGCGAAGGTCCCATCTTTCAAATCGTCAATGACATCCGCCAGTTCTTTATCGGCGCTGTAGTACGACCAGGGTTGTTTGGCGCCGCTGATGCGGCACTCCTCGACCTCAGCCGCGGTCAGCCCGAAGAGGAAGAAATTCTCGTCGCCCACGGCCTCACGAATCTCAACGTTCGCACCGTCCAACGTGCCGATCGTCAGGGCGCCGTTGAGGGACAGCTTCATGTTGCCCGTTCCGGAGGCTTCCATGCCGGCGGTTGAAATCTGCTCGCTGATGTCTGCTGCCGGGATGATCTGTTCCGCCAGCGTCACCCTGTAGTCGGGCGGGAAAAGAACACAGATCCTGCCGTCTACGTCGGTATCGGTGTTGACGACATCGGCCACGCCGTTGATCAGTCGGATGATCAATTTGGCCATGTGGTATGCGGGTGCCGCCTTGGCGCCGAAAATGAAGGTACGTGGAACGATGTCGATTGTCGGATCGGCCTTGATCCTTCGATACGTGGCGATAACGTGCATCAGATTGAGGAGCTGCCTCTTGTACTCGTGCAGCCGCTTGATCTGAACGTCGAACAGCGACGAGGGGTCAGGCCGAGTCCCGCACAGTCGTTGGAGTTCATCGGCCAGGTCGTTCTTATTGGCTGCCTTGATCTCCATGAACTCCTCTTGGAACGAGGTGTCGTCGGCAAATCGGGCCAACTCCTTGAGCTGTTCGAGGTCACGAACCCAACTGCTGCCGATTTTCCTGCTGATAGCCTCCGATAGACGAGGATTGCAGCTGTGAAGCCACCGGCGAGGTGTGACCCCGTTCGTGATCGCCAGGAAGCGCTCCGGCCAGGTCTCGGCAAAGTCGGGAATCACCCGGGTTTTCAGCAGCTCGGTGTGGAGTTTGGCCACCCCGTTGACCCTATGGGTTCCTACGATTGCCAGATTTGCCATTCGGAACCTCTTGGGGTTGCCGTCCGAGAGAATCGACATCCGCTGGAGCCGGCCGTGGTCCTGGGCATATCGTTCCCGCATCGACTCAATGAACCGGCGGTTGATCTCGTAGATGATCTGGACATGGCGTGGGATCAGGCTCTCCATCAGGGGCACAGGCCAGGTCTCCATCGCCTCGGGAAGGAGCGTGTGGTTGGTATAGGAGCAAGCGGCACGGGTGATGTCCCAGGCCCGAACCCATTTGATGCCGGCCTCGTCGAGAAGGTAACGCATCAACTCGGCGACCGTCAGCGCCGGGTGGGTATCGTTGAGTTGGAAGGCTACCTTGTCAGGGAAGAGATCCCAATCGTCTCCGTGGGCTCTCATGAACCGGTTGACGACGTCACGAACGGAGCAGGAGACCAGAAAATACTCTTGCACCAGACGGAGCCGGCGTCCGGCCTCGGTATCGTCTGCCGGGTAGAGGACCTTGGTGATTGCCTCGACCTGCTCTCGCTCCTCGACCGCCCGGAGATAGTCGCCCTGGGAGAAGATCTGAAAATCGAATTCACTTGAGGCCTGAGCCGACCATAATCTCAAGATTGATACGGTCTGGGTGCCATAACCGGCAATGAGAATATCCTCAGGGATCCCGTGAATAGTCTTCCATCCGACCCACCTCGGTCGATGTTTTCCAGATGCACCCTGAATCCACTCCACGCGACCGCCGATCTGGACCTCGACCATACGATCATGCCGGGTCAGAGCCCACGGGAAGCCGCCCTCGAGCCAATTATCGGGGTATTCCACCTGCCAGCCGTCTTCAAAGCGCTGCCGAAACATTCCGTAGTCGTAGTGGAGGCCGTATCCGAAAGACGGGTAGTCCAGAGTCGCAAGAGAGTCAAGAAAACAGGCCGCCAGGCGACCGAGACCGCCATTGCCCAAACCTGGATCGGACTCTTCGTCGATCAGATTGTCCAGATCCAATCCGAGGCCCTCCATGGCCTCTCTGGCGACCGGGAGCAGACCTGTCGAAATCAGATTGTTGCGCAGAAGGCGGCCCAGTAGAAATTCCAACGAGAGATAATGAACAGTCTTCGGCTTGGTTTCACGATAGGTCTCGGCGGTTGTGACTGCTCGATCGATCAAGTACTCGCGGACGGTCAACTTCAGTGCGGCCAGGAGATCTCTCGGCTCGGCCTGGTACATCTCCATACCCCTGGAATACCTCAGGGAGTGCATGAAGCGTTCACGAAACTCTTCGGGTGTCACAACACTAGTGGGGGAACCATTGGACATTGGAATCGGCCTCCTCGGCGCAGAGCCGAAGGGTATCATGGAGCCATGCAGCAGGCTCATTTCATTTATTACGTTGACGATCAGGCCAATTGCCCGGACCGTGTAATCACGACCGCAAGGCTCCGCCTGAGACCATTCTCTTTGGATGACGCTCCCGAGGTTCAACGCCTCGCCGGTGCAAGAGAAATCGCAGACACCACTTCAGTCGCAATCCGGCCTCCGGCGCCGTACTCAAGAACGCGGGCATGCGCCATGAAGGCTCCAGGCGGCAGCACTTTGCGCGGTGGGGGAGGCGGGAGGATATCGAGTTGTATGGGATGCTGGCTTCGGATAGACGAGCCAGTGAACGTTCAACTTTGAAGTAGGAACAACGGTCCCGCAGAAATCCAAGAGCGGCCCATCTCCAACGGGATGTGCCTCCCGCGAGGCTGGAAAAATGGGAGCGCCCCTCTTCGACGGGGCGTGCCACTCTTTGCATTGTTCCCAAGGTAACCCTTAGCCAAACAATCAGTTGCGA
>JAOZPW010000371.1:0-308 GCA_029932545.1 Thermoanaerobaculales bacterium
CCCCCGCCCCCCCGCACCCCCGCTCCCTCATCTCCCCCGCCTGCTCCCCATCCCCGTGAGGCCGCCGTTCTTGAGGACCGTGCCCTCCCAGTTCGCCGCTCAACCCCGTGCATGCCCTTGAGCGATGACAAACGATCGATGATTCGACGAAGATGCTCCGCATCCTCGACCATGACCGTTATCGACACACTGCCCCGCTCCTCAGCCTGTTCCGTTTGAAGGTGGCAGGAGACTATGCCGGAACCTTCCCCGGAAATAGCCTGAGAAATCGACGTCAGCATTGCCGGATCCTCTCGAAAAACCATGTC
>JAOZPW010000371.1:318-3198 GCA_029932545.1 Thermoanaerobaculales bacterium
GCGACCACGTCACAGGAATTTCCCTTTCCGGGTGATACAACAAGTTCTTGACGTTGGGACAGGATCGAGCGTGGACGGCGACACCCTTTCCTCGGGTGACAAACCCGACGATATCCTCACCCCGGACCGGTGTGCAGCATCGGGCTACGTAGACAAGGCAATTCGGATCCCCCGCCACCTCAAGACCCTCTCCATCATCCTTCGAGCTTTTCGAGGCGGCCACCCGTCGGTCTTCGGGGGTGACAGTTTGCGCCTCCGAATCGTCGTCCGGAACAACCTGCGTCGCAATCGCCTGGGCCGACAACCGCCCAAAACCCAGGGCCGCGAAGAGATCTTCCTCCTTGGCCAGACCATGCGCCGCCAGGGTCGCTTTCATTTCGTCGGACCCCAGAACCCGCTTCAGTCCAACCCCCCGCCGCCGAACCTCCCGCTCGAAGAGTTTGCGCCCAACCTCGACCGCCCGGGCTTTCTCCTCTTTCTTGAGGTATGCCCTGATCTTGGACCGGGCCTTATTGGTGCCGACCAGAGTCAGCCAGTCGTGGTGCGGCTCCTGCTGAGGGGAGGTGCTGATTTCAACAATATCTCCATTTTTGAGGGAGGTCTTCAAAGGAACCCATCGCCCGTTGACCCGCCCACCGACACAGGTGTGGCCGACTTCCGTATGAATTCGGTAGGCAAAATCCAAGAGTGCGGCCCCGGCAGGGAAGGAGAAAACATCCCCCTTGGGCGTGAAGGCATAGACCTCGTCCGGATAGAGATCAACCTTGAGGGAGTCCAGAAACTCCCGCGGCGAACTGCCGCTTGAATTGTCCAACAGGCTCCGCAACCAGGTAACCCGAGAATCCTGCTCGGCCTGAGCGGCATCGCCCTCCTTGTAGCTCCAGTGCGCCGCGATGCCGAACTCGGCAATCTTGTGCATCGCCTCGGTTCGGATCTGAATTTCAAACGGATGCCCCTCGGGACCGATCACCGATGTATGGAGCGATTGGTAGGCATTGGGTTTCGGCATCGCGATGTAGTCTTTGATTCGACCCGGCACCGGTGACCACTGCTGGTGGATCAATCCCAGGCTTGAATAGCAGTCGGCAACCGTTGGCACGATGATGCGAAAAGCAAGAAAATCAAAGACATTGGAAACGTCGATGCCTTGGGCTTTCAGTTTCTTGTAGACCGAGTAGTGATGCTTGACCCGGCCTACGATCGTCCCCTGGACATCGTGGTCCTCGATCAACTGAACCAGTTCGTCCTGAATTCTCGAAAACCAGCGTTTCGCGGCGGCGGCTCTTTCTTCAATTTCGCGTTCGAGGCGTTCCGCAGCGTGGGGATGGAGGTAGCGAAAGCACAGATCTTCCAACTCGCCCTTGATCGCACCAATACCCAGGCGGTTCGAAATCGGAGCGTAAATCTCCAGGGTTTCCTGAGCGATCGCCACCTGCCGTTCACGTCTGAGAAAGTTCAAAGTCCGCATGTTATGCAAGCGATCCGCAAGCTTGATCAGGATGACCCGGACATCGTCAATCGAAGCCAAAAGAAGGCGTCGGAAGTTTTCGGCATCGGTTTCTTCTCGTGTCGTGTAGGAACTCTCGTACACCGAGATCTTGGTCAAGGCGACCACCAACCGGCTGACCTGGTTGCCAAATTGGGCCTCGAGCTCGGCTTCGGTCGTCTCCGTATCCTCCAGGATGTCGTGGAGCAGGCCGGCTGCGATGGCCACCTCATCCAGTTCCATTTGTGCCAGGATCCACGCCACCGTCAGAGGATGAACGAAGTAGGCCTCCCCGGATCGCCGCACTTGACCCTGGTGGCGGTTGGCGGCAAAGACGTACGCGTGTCGAAGAAGATCCTCATCCATATCCGGGCGGTACAACTCGACCCGGTTGAGAATATCTTCAATACGGACTTTCGGCGTCAAGGCCATCTATTTATTGTATCCGGCAGGTCAAGGCCCCATGAAGATGACGGGCATCGCGCCCGGCATGACTCTTGCGTATACTCTGTTCCTCTCGACGATCGAGAGAATGAAAAACCGGAGGAATCAATGATAATGAAACTTGTGCCCGTGATGTTTGTGCTTCTGTCGCTCTGCCAATTTGGCGTGGCTGCGACACCGTCAGCGGACCTGATTAAGAAAATTACCGCTGCTTCAGGTGGCTTGGAGGCCTTTCAGGCCCTGGGCGTCATCCGTATGGAGATCACCGAAAAGGACACAGCCGCGGACGGCGCCGGCCAGTCCTCCAGCTTCACGGCAATCCTCGATACGACCTTCGACAATATCCGTCTGGAAATGGAGAATGGTCAGATCGTCATTGTCAGCAACGGCGACTCGGGCTGGGCTCTTGTTCAGGGGAATTTGGACGAGCGACAACAGACGTCTCACATGGCGCCGAAGGTCATTCGGAAGAAGATCATGCCCTGGCTTTTTCCCTTTACGTTGAATCTGAGCGGTGTGTACTTCCCCGCGCAGCCTTCGGTGGAGACCTTCGACAAGAAGGCTACTCTCGCGGCGACATTCACCGTTCCAGGGTCATTCTTTGACACACCTGTGGTCAACACCACCTGGACGACACATCTCACAAAAGGCGACAACCGCCTCCTGGCAGCCGAGTTTCTGCCGACCGAAGGCTACAACGAGGCCGGAATGCGGTATCGCCTGAAGACGACCACTGAACTCAAGGGCGTTCAACTGCCGTCCATCATCGAGGTCGCCGGCATCGACGCCTCAGGCAAAGAGACTTCGAGCAAACGAACCATTACGATCAAGACGTCCATCGTCGGCGAACCGTCGCCCGCACTCTTTCTCCATCCGCAAAAACTCAAGGCATTTGAAGAAGACGAGTAGGCGCAATGAGCGTGGACCGTATTGGCTTTCGGGTTTACGGT
>JAOZPW010000101.1:0-9895 GCA_029932545.1 Thermoanaerobaculales bacterium
TCCGAAAATCAGGCCGGTGACCGTGGTCCACCAGGGGAGAGGGGGAAGAGGAGGGGGGGAGGGGGAGCGGGGGAGAGGGGGAGAGGGGGAGAGGGGGAGAGGGGGGGAGGGGGAGGCGGGGAAACGCATTTATTTCAACATAGTTCCGGCTTTGCCGGGCTGGATCAACAGTTGAGCTGGGACCTCACCTTGATTCTTCGAACAGGGCCGAGGGAGAGTTACTGAAGGGCTCAGAGGTCGGTCCCCGAGTTGAGGATGTAGCGTTCCCATTCCTGTTCGTAGGCGAGGGATGCCGGGCTCTCCATCCGGTCGAGAAAGACGATGCCGTCGAGGTGGTCGAACTCGTGTTGGAGAACCCTGGCGTGAAAGCCGTCGGCCGTCAGAGAAACGGCGTTGCCCTCAATGTCACGGGCGCGGACCTTGATGCGACTGTACCTTGGCACGATGCCCCGAAGGCCGGGGATTGACAGGCAGCCCTCCCAGCCATCTTCGACCAAATCACCGACTGGTTTGATTTCGGGATTTGCCAGGAGTTTTGGGGCGATATCCGGATGGTCGTCGTCACCAGGCACCCAGTAGACAAAAAGGCGGAGACCCTCGGCAACCTGGGGCGCTGCGAGGCCAACCCCGTCCTCCGAGATCATGGTTTGCACCATGTTCCGGTACAGATCGTTGAGACGTCCGGTCCCAAAAAACTCTTCCGGAACCGGTTCGGCCACCTGCCGCAGGACGGGGTGGCCCAACCGGATGACCTCAAGTGGGGAGGGTACTGCAGTGCCGGTGGTCATTAGCCGCAGCCGGAACAACCGCCGGAGGGCGAGCAGGCATTGGCCGGAGCGTTTGGATTGTCGACGGTGAAGCCTTCGCCGCGTTGATCTTCTACGAAGTCAACGGTTGCACCTTTCAGGTGCGGTGCGCTTTGGGGATCGACCAGCACTTGAAGTTCACCTGCGTCAACGACTGTGTCGTCGTCTTTCTTGTCGTCGAATGTGAAGCCGTAGGAAAAGCCGGAGCAGCCCACGCCCTGGATGAAGATGCGAAGATTCTTACCTTCCGCCTCGGGCATCGAGGTGGAAAACTCATTGACTTTTGCGATTGCTGATTCACTGAATGAGATCATGAGACCTCCCGGTCTGTTGGTTATGCGGCCTCGACGAGGCCACGGTCATCGAAGGAGAATTGAACAGCCGACCCGCGTCAGGCCGTCAGGATTCTCGTGGAGTTACTCAGATTCTTGCTCGGTCAACCACCGTTCGGCCTCAAGCGCCGCCATGCAGCCCGAGCCTGCGGCGGTGATGGCTTGGCGATACTTGTTGTCCTGAACGTCACCGCAGGCAAAGACACCTTCGATCGATGTTCGGGTCGAATCAGCCGCAGTTTTCAGGTAGCCGACGTCGTCCATATCCAACCTCGTTGTGAAGAGGTCGGTGTTGGGTTTGTGGCCGATGGCGATGAAGAGTCCTTCCAGGGGAAGATCCCGCAGCTCTCCGTTTTGGGTGTCCTTGAGGCGCACGCCGGTAACGCCGCCATCGTCCTTGGACCCCAGCACCTCGTCGACGACCGAGTTCCAGGCAATTTCGATCTTGGGGTTCTCCATCGCGCGTTGGCGCATGATCTTGGACCCACGAAGTTCATCCCGGCGGTGGATCAGGGTCACCTTTGAGGCAAATTTGGTCAGAAAAATCGCCTCTTCCAGGGCGGTGTCGCCACCGCCGACAACGGCAATTTCCTTGTCGCGATAGAAGAAGCCGTCACAGGTGGCACACGCAGAAACACCGTAGCCCATCAGGGCCGTTTCGCTCTCCAACCCCAGCAGACGGGCCGTCGCACCCGAGGCGATGATCAACGTGTCACAGGTCCAGATTCCGTTGTCGCCGGTGTGGACCGTGAACGGGCGCTGGCCCAACTCAACCTCGGTGACCTGGTCGAACAGGAATCGCGTGCCGAACCGTTCCACCTGGGCCTTGGTTCGTTGCATCAATTCTGGTCCGGTGATGCCTTCCGGGAAGCCCGGGTAGTTTTCGACTTCTGTGGTTATCGTCAACTGTCCGCCGGGCTGCATGCCTTCAATGACGACGGGCTCGAGATCGGCCCGTGCAGCGTATAGAGCGGCAGTCAATCCGGCGGGACCGGATCCGATGATCAGGACTTTTGCGTGGGTGTCGTTCAAGAGAGCCTCCAATGAGCGAGGGATCGGAAGGTGAATCGCAGCGGGTTATAGATGACCGACCCCTTGGTCCCGTGCGATGCGGCGGTGATTGTACCCAAAAACGAGCCGCGCCGCCAGGACAAATGGGTCAACATCAGGGGCTGCCGGTCCATTCCGGCAGTGTGGCTTGAATTTCGGCCAGGAGCGGGCCTGCCGTCGAGGGCTGCCCGGTGTCTGAATAGGCCTGAGCAAGGGCCCGGTCCCGGGTGAAGGGGTCAAACATCGCACTGAGGCAATTGCGAGAAAAGTCGGCTTGATCGGAGTTGCCAGCGAGGTCCGAGAGTACGGCGTGCAGGGCGAGGATCCGTGGATCGCCCGGCGCCTGCCGGAGGGCTCGTTCAATGAGAGGTTGAGCTCCGGAGAAATCGGAGACCATCACTCGGCACCTTGCCAGATGATAGGCGGTTGAGGAACACCACCGGGCGCCCCGTCGCGGACGATAGCCTTCGGACTCGAGGGACCGTAAGAGGCGCTCGGCATCGGCATACCGTCCGATTTTGATCATGACCAGGGCCAGGTCAAAAAGCCGTTGGTGTGGTTGAATTTCCGCTAATTGCCCCCGAATCTCAGGGTCGATTATTCGAGGATCAGCTGTTCGGAGCCCGATTGGATCGAGGAAAAGGGCGCCCCGTGCCAACCACAGGGCCACTTCATCCTCCCGTTGTGCCGTTTTCACTTCGCATGCCGTGGCCTCTTGCACTTCCAGCAGTCGCCATCCGTGCCGGTCTTCACGTTGGGCTGTTCCCTCAATACTCAATAGGATTCCCGACAAGAGAGCGGCAGTGAGAGCGATACCAACCATTCGCCGCCGATCAGAGCGCCAGGCTGAAACGATCCCATTGATGGCGGCGCCGATCAGCAGGGCGACGGCAGGGAGAAGCACATTGCGTTGACGTGAGGTCACGTAGAACAGAACCATTACCAACCAACTGCCGACGATCCAAAGGCCGAGGGCTGGAATCCAGGGCTGTCGCCATCTGAAGAAGAGACCCAGGGCAGCAAGGGCAGCCAACAGACCGAGGGGGATAAACGGGCCTCCGGCCAGATTTTCAGCTCTTCGCTGAAGAGTTTTTAAGTCCCAGGCGTCATAGGAGTGAAGGGCCAGACCTGCCTTTCGCAGGCCTAGCCTCAGGGCGGCGGCGGGTTCGTTCCTGACAAAGGCCAGGGCCCGTCCGGCCCAGAAGGCGTTCGCGGTTTGGGGTGACATGGGGCGACCAGTGGCTCGGGCTGCCACCAAACGGTAGGCAACGTGCAGACCGTCCGGCACGCCAAGCCCGTGTTCGATGTCCTTGACCACGACGGGGGCCTCACCAAGGTATCCGGTAGCCATGGGATTCCATCCCTCCGAAAGGACCGTTCCCGGGTTCATCGGCGTCGGAGGAGCCCCGGTCATTGTGGTGATGGCCAGGCGAACGGCCAGCAGGGGCACAGCAACACCGATGATCACGGGGAGGACTGCCAAGAGTCTTTTTCGCGGCTGTGCTCTCCAGCCCAGAACCGCGATTGCCAGAACGATCGGTAACAGCACGGAAGGACGGGTGATGACCGCCAGGCCCAGGGCCAGACCTGAAAATATTCGAAGACTCGGCCGATCTGAGCTGATGATCAGACTTAGTCCGATGGACGTCAAGACCAGGATCAAGGTCTCCGGCTCGATCTCGGTGGCGTTGACCAATGCGGCCTTGCTGGCCAGAAGGACGACCGCGGCACCCAGGCCTGCGCCAAGGCCCCATCGACGCCAGGCCGTGGCCCCACAGATAGCAGCGGCCAAGGAAACGCCGATGATCTGGGCGGTTCGAAAAGCCACACTGTCCATCCCCAATGGGCCGAGGCAGAGGACAACGACCCACAAGTAGCCCGTGCTGAGATCCCCCAGTCGATCGAGGGGGATATGTCCAGCAAGGATTTCCGAGGCAATCTCGGTGTATTTGGCGAAGAATCCCTGGTCGGGTAGATCATTGACCAGGGAAATTCGAATCCAGGTGATGCCCGCCAAGGTCAGCAGGGTGATCAGAGCCAGGACACGGGTCCGGGTCAAGAACCGACTCGAGAATGTCATGGAACGATTGTAGCCTTAGGATCCTGAAGAGCATAGGCTAAAGGTATGGCCGAAAATGGTGGAGCGGTCGAGGCCTCGGCTCTACAGGATTCTATGTGATGTGCTGCGTGCATCCTGGGTTCGGGGTAGGATGTCGTTATGAGAATAGGAATGATTCTTGTGGCGATATTGGTGAATTTCTCGGCCGTTGTGGCGGGGGGTGAGAGAGCGACCGGCCGCGCCTCTGAACAGGAAGTATCCAAGGCCCAACGCCGCAACCAGCAGCTCCCGCTCCCACACGGAGAGGCCATGGCCCTGGCCGGGGTGGCCCGGAGTATCGGTGCTCGCGAGGCGGGAATCGCCTTCCTCGAGCGCGCGGTAGAGAGTCCGATGTACGGTGAAGTTGCCCGGATCGAGCTTGCTGAGATGCTGGTGGACACCGATGCCCAGAGGGCTGCCGAATTGATTCTTCCGTCCCTGGAAAGGGCAGGGTCCAGTCAATTGCGTGATGCTGCAGCCGTGGTTGCCCGGAAGAGCGTTATGACCGGACTCCCGGTGGACCTCGTGCGTTCGATAGAGCACGCCTCCGGTGGACTTTCCCGGTCCAGTCGAAGGGCGATTAAAGCGGTCACTGCCGACCTTGAAACCGAGGGTGGCCGACAGACGCTGCGTCGATTGCTCGAGAGAAACCGGGGAGATCTTCCCGCCTTGGATGCGGCTCGGAGACTCGAGGCCCTGGAAGATCCTACGCCCAGGGAACAATGGTTGGTCGCCGGTTGCCTCTTTCGGCATGCGCTGTATGAAGAGGCGGCCTCGACTCTCGAGATCGTGGCCGGTTTGACATCGAAGCACATTCCGGCATCCGAGCCGGCGTTTCTCAGGGGGCGGTGTGCCTTCCGATTGGATCGATGGTCGGAGGCCGAAAAATGGTATCAACGCGCACTGAAGACGGCGCCGACCGTAACGCGCAAGGCGGAGATTTTGGTGCATCTCGCCAGGACCCGTGAATTGGCCGGGGACCTCGAGGGAGCAGTCGAAATGGCCCGTCAAGCCGTCGTGGCCAAGACGACCGACGACCGGCGCCTTTTCTTGATCAGGCTTCGGTTGCGCCAGGGACGCCGGGATCTGGCGAATCTTGGGCTTGCCGGCGTGAGGTCAACCTCCGCCAGGGCCCGAGGGCGAGTATTGATGGCGCTCAACGAATTGGCGATGGGCAGGACAGACGAGGCTCTCGCGACCTTGCAATTGGTCAGAATCCGCCCCTGGAGGGGGCCGGTACGGGTCGTGGCCGCAGGTGAACTGGCACGAAATGACCGGCCCCTGGAGGCAGTCGCCATGCTGGAGAGCGCTGCCAAGGACCTTGATGCTTTTTGGGGGGGGCAGGCTCGGAAGGTCATGGCCTCGCTTCCGATGGAAGTGGTCGCCGATTGGCGGGGCAGCCAAAAGGAAATGGTCGATGCGGAAGGTGGTATTGTTGGTCCTGCTTTGAGGCGGTGGGCGGTGTTGGAGTTTGACCTCGATGTTCTGGCCGGCATTCGAAAGCGTTTGGTCACGGCCCGCTCAATTCACCCTGTCAAGGTTGAGCCCATGATTGGGGGATTGGCGGGGGATCTCCGGTCCATCGGTTTGATCCGGGAAGCCGTTCGTTGGGATCCCGGGGCATTTCCAGTAAAACCTCCGGAGGAGGGACTGTGGACGGTTGATCAGTTCCTTGCTGGAGACAGCCCCTGGCGAGCGATTCGCACGGCAAATGCCGTTTGGAGGAGTTGGGGTTCAGATGTCCCCGTGCGGGCCTATCCGGAGGCCCTGGAGGCGGCGTATTACCCCATGCCCCGTCTTGGCGAGGTCATAGTGGCGGCAGATAACGGCGGCATCGACTGGGCGATTGTCGCCGGCGTTGCGCGTGAAGAATCGCGATGGAACCCCGGAGTGATGTCCGTGGTCGGCGCGCGGGGCCTGATGCAGTTGATGCCGCTGACGGCGGAGACGGTCGCGGCCAGGCTAGGGAAAGAGAATCCTGCCCCCGACCAGCTTTTCGAATCCAAGTTAAGCCTCGAACTTGGGGCATCCGAGCTGGGACGCCTGAACCGCAGTTTTGAGGGGTTCAGCGCGGCGGCTGTCGCGGCCTATAACGCAGGGGAAGCCCAATCGCGTCTCTGGGTCGAACAGTGCGGCGCCGATTGTGACGAGGCCCGCTTTATGCTGACGATCACCTTCAATGTGACCAGGGGTTATACCGAAGACGTTCTGGCTTCAGCCGAAACCTACCGGAAGTTGATGTCCAACGCGGCGGCGCCTGAACCGGTAATGAACTGACGGGCGCGTCGGTTCCTGGCCCACGCTGGACTCCTGCGGAGTCCCCACGGCTCCGCCGTGGCCGGTCGTTCCGACCGGGCGTCGGTTCCCAGCCCACACTGGCTCCATCGGAGCCATTTGCCTTTGGCAAATCCGGTCCTCCGGCCCGGTGCGCGGGTCCCTACTCAACAAAACGAGTGACGCGATGGCGTTCCCGGCATTGGTCAAGCCAGCGTTCGATTTCAGCGTTGAGTTTCTCTTCTGATACCAGCCGGCGGAGATCCTCGGTAACGTGTGCCAACGATGGAGGTGTGGTGCCGGTATCGCGCATCGGTTCAACGATCACTTGCCGGTAGGTCTCTTCCACGTCCCTGATTGTGACCGTCACCCTGGGACGGAGATGCCGCTTGACCCAGGTCTGGACCGCGGCCACCCGGAGGGCCAATGCTTCGACATCTTCCCACTCGAGTCCATGTGCCGCCAGAGCCTCCTTCAATTGAGCCTCACCGCCCCCGTAGGTGGTCATCGATTCGAGTTGTTGGTCAACATCGATCTCCAGGCGCTGGATGGCGCCCGAAGCGATGAGATCCAGGTACTGGAGTTCCAGACGGATCCTTGAACCCAGGGCGTCGTACTCACTCTCGGTGTCGGAGCTTTCAGTCGACGGGCCAATGCCGACCAGTTCCGCCAAGGTTAGGTCCGTTTGAAGAATCGAATTTCGGTCAACGACCGCGAGGACTTCATCGATCGTTTCCGCGGTCCATCCAGGGCTGGTGACCAGAAGAACCGTCACCGCCACCAGTACCAGGGGGTACCACAGTATTTCCACACGACTCGGTGTCTTCACAGTACCTCCAGAAGGTCTCGGCCTTTGATGATAGCTGAGGCGTTCGAAAAGCGTGGATGGAGTGGGTGGAACGCCTGCCTTCCCACAATTTCACAGCAAGCCTATTGTTGCCGCGGGCGTCCCATGCCCGCGCTGGCTCCTTCGGAGCCTCACGGCTTCGCCGTAACCGGTCCTCCGGGCCGGCGCGCCGGTTCCTGCCCGCAGGGGCTTCCAGAATACTCCACTTTTTTGCTTCCAATGGCCAACAGCCGCCCAGCGGCCAGTCCAGTCCAATTTTGATTCCGGCTCCGCCGGGTTACGATTCGTATGCCTGCGGAGGGAGGAGCACAATGGCTGATGCTGTGGAAACCGAATCTGGAACCTTGTGGATTGTTGCGACGCCCATCGGGACGCTGGGTGATTTCTCAACACGGGCAGGCCAGGTTCTCCAGCAGGTGAGCCTGGTGTTGGCAGAAGATACGCGGCGGACGCGGCGGCTCCTTGTGGGGCTTGATCTCAAGGTATCAGGGTCGCTTCGATCGCTGCACGAATACAACGAATCCGTCGTGGTCCCGGTGGTTCTTCAATGTCTCCGGGAGGGTCGTGACGCGGCGATAGTCAGTGATGCAGGAACGCCGGTTCTTTCGGATCCCGGATTCGAGTTGGTTCATCGGGTCCGTGAAGAGGGATTCCAGGTTGCCAGCGTTCCGGGGCCTTCGGCTTTTGTGGCCGCCCTGGCTGCTTCCGGCCAGCCACCCTTGCCGGCAGTTCTGATTGGTTTTTTGCCGCCGAAAAAGGGTCAGCGTCGCCGTCGCCTCTCCGAGCCGATCATGTCACAGGCGACCACCGTGATCTTCCTGTCGCCTCATCGGCTTGGGGCCGAGCTCCTGGATGCAGCCGAGATCCTGGGAAAGGGCCGGCCTGCAACCCTGATGGCTGAATTGAGCAAGAGGCACGAACGGGCCGAGATGGGGACCCTGGGTGATCTGGCTGCCGGCCATGAGGTCCAAAAGCCAAGGGGCGAATACGTGCTGGTCATTGGTCCACCACTCGAGGAACCACCTTCGTCCCATAAGCCGGGTCCCAGAGAGGCGAACGATGCGTATCTGGCCGCGTTGGATATCACCGGGGAACGGCGAGAGGCGCTGCGGAATGCAGCCCGGGAACTGCATCTGGGCCGCCGGGAGTTCTATGCGCTTCTTCTTGAAAATGAGGACCTTTGAGAGGCTATGTTAACCTTGGTTGGTCTATTAGCGTCGATGATCCTCGGTGGTTTTTTCCGTCGAGGAACATGCTGACGCCCGGGGTGGGAACAACGTTGTCGATGAGTTTCATTGGGGAGGTATCGATGATCGGCCGTCGTCTGATCGCGATTTTTGGAACCGTTATTGTTGCCGCAGTGCTGGCGGGTTGTGGATCCAAGCCCGTCGTAGGAGTTGTATTGCCTATCACCGGGTCCGCGAGCGGCTATGGTGTGAGCATTGAAAGTGGGATGCGGCTGGCAATCAATGATGCTCGGGATACCGGCCAACTGCCTCCGCTGTTCGAAGTGGTTTGGGTCGATTCCGAGAGCGATCCCGAGAAGGGAATCGCCGAGGTTCGACGTTTGGTCGATGAGCGGGGCGCGAAACTGATTCTGGGTGCGGCCACCAGTTCGGAGGCCCGGGCCCTCGTCGAGGTACTGGATGACATCAATGTCGTCTGTCTGTCCCCGTCGGCGTCGACGCCTGGCCTGACCAAGCGCAGCAAGCTGTTCTACAGGATTTATCCGTCCGATCAACTCGAGGGGCACACCGCAGGGAAATTCATGATCGATCGACTCGGGGCGACCGAGACTGTTCTCTTTGTTGGAAATCACGATTATGTCGCCGGTATTGAACCGGAGTTTCGCAGGCAATACGAGGGAAGTCTCGGCGGTACGGTCGTCGCAACCGTTGACCTTGAGTCGGAGGGCTGGGATCAGAAGGTGTCCGGGGTTCTCAAAGAGTACAAGCCGTCGGCTGTCTACATTGTCGGGTATGCAGAGGAGATCCTCCTGGCCATTCGGCAGCTGAAGGCTGACGGGTTCAAGGGTCGGATCGTGACGACCTCGGCATTTTTCACCAGTCAGATTTTGAAGGAAGCGGGTGAAGCGGCGGAAGGCATATTTTTCCCCCTGCCGCCATTTGACAGAACGGCCGAAACGGAACCGGTGGTTTCCTTCGTACATCGTTACATGGACACGTTCGAACGGGCACCGGATGTCTTCGCCGCTCATGGGTACGATGCGATGAAAATCGCCATCCAGGTCTTTGCCATCGCCATCCCCCCGGAGACACCGGAGATCAACAAGGCGTTGCATTTCGGCGTGACGGACTTCATGGGTGTGACAGGGCCGATCCTCTTCGACGATCACGGAGACGTCAAGCACTACCCCAAGATGTTCATCGTCAAGGATGGGCAGATATTGGGTTATCGGCGATACCTCGATGCCGAACGCAAGCGAATTCTCCGGCAGGTTCAAAACCTCCTGATCTCGGAGGGGTGA
>JAOZPW010000101.1:9995-12179 GCA_029932545.1 Thermoanaerobaculales bacterium
CTCGCTGCGAGGTACCGGGCCTCCGTTCTGGGTTTTTTCTGGTCCCTGCTCAATCCCCTGCTGTTGCTGGTGGTCTATGCCTTCGTTTTCACGACGATTTTCCAACCGAGATTTCCTGGTGGCCAACCCTATCCTCTGTTCCTCTTTGCCGGCCTTTTGCCGTGGATGTTTTTTTCAGGTGCGGTCATTGATGCCGCCGTGACGATGGTGGACAATGGTCCGTTGCTGGCCAAGGTGATGTGTCCGCCGGAGATTTTCCCGGCGGTGACCGTCTTGGCCCACCTGGTCAACCACCTGTTTGCGTTGCCGGTCCTCGTGGGGGCAATGGCTGTGGCCGCGTGGTTTGGAGCTCATCCTTTTCCGTGGACCATCGTATTTCTTCCGTTGGCGTTGGTGCCATGGGTCCTGACCACTGCAGGAGTTGCGGCTGCGGTGGCGGCCGGGGCGGTTCATTTTCGAGACCTCAGGGATCTTGTAGGCCACCTTCTCAACCTGCTCTTTTTCTCTTCGCCGATCATCTACAGTCTTGAAGGTCTCGACCTCCATCCGACTCTGATGACAGTACTCCGGTTGAACCCCTTTGCCAGTCTGGTCGAGGTCTACCGGAATCTGGCTTTCGGTGGAAAGATTCCGGAGATGCAAACGGCCCTGACCGCCCTGCTGGTAGGTCTGGGTGTCTTCTTTCTGGGGACCTGGGTGTTCTCCCGAATGCGGGACACGATTGTGGAGGCCGTGTGAAACCGGGTGAGGTCCTGTTCGATGGTGTTGGCAAGACCTACCGTGTAAAGGGGCGCAGGGGGCGTCACGAAACCCTCAAGGGGGCCCTGTTTTCCAGGAGGGCACGACGGAAGGCAGCAGCCCCGACTGATTTCCGGGCGTTGGACGGCATTGACGTGACGGTCAAACCAGGCGAGGTCGTGGCTCTTTTGGGACCCAATGGTTCGGGCAAGTCGACCCTTCTCAAACTGGCCGGGGGGATTTTGCGCCCCACATCGGGCCGGGTCCAGACCGAGGGTCGGATCACTGCACTGATCGAGTTGGGTGCGGGCTTTCATCCTGAAATCACCGGCTGGGAAAATGTCATCATCAACGGGATGCTGCTGGGCCTGTCCCGCCGGGAGGTGGAGCGGAAGATGGACGACATCCTGGAGTTTGCCGGAATCGGGGACTTCATTGATCAGCCCGTCAAGACCTACTCCTCAGGTATGTACGTCCGGTTGGGATTTGCCGTTGCCGTCGCGGTAGACCCGGATATTCTGCTGATTGACGAAGTGCTGGCCGTGGGTGATGAGGCCTTCGTTGCCCGGTGTCTCGACCGCCTGGCCCGCATGCGGCGCCGGGGTGTGACGATGATCCTGGTGACCCATGATCTGGACATGGCTGCCACTTTTGCCGACCGGGGAATTTACCTGGATCATGGGTGCGTTGTCGCCGATGGGCCGACCGACCAGGTTGTCGCCCGGTATCGCGGTGACGTAGCCGGCGATCGGGTTGCGCCGGAGAAGGTCCGCAGTCCCGTACGTGTCCTCGAAGAGGGACGGCGCTGGGGCAATGGCGATGTCGAGATTCTCGATGTCGAGATTCGTGCTGATGGAAGAACTGTTCGACTCCTTCCCAGTGGTGCTGCAGCCGAGGTTCGAGTCTCTTACAGGGCCCATCGGCCAGTTGACGATTTCGTGTTCGGGGTGGCATGGCACGGGGCCGATGGGACCCTCATCAGTGGGCACAACACTGATCTCGACGGCCTCAGCGGCAGCCGGTTGGAAGAGAGTGGGCAGATCTCGTGTGTGTATGAGAGCGTGCCCCTTGCGGCAGGGACCTATACGCTGGACGTGGCCGTTCATGCCAAGGACGGCTTGGCCTACGACTACTGGTGTCGTGCCGGGGAACTCCTTGTGACGGCGCCGGTCCAGTGGCCGGGCTTTTGGGCGCCGGGACACCGGTGGCAGGGCCTGCCGTAGCAGAAGTGACGTTTTACGTCACTCAGGTCTTTGGAATTAACGTCCTGCGCTGAATTTTCCTACCAAGTTCCCTCATGGGCTGGCACGACTCTTGCGTATACGGTTACCGCATTGACAAGGAGGTATTACCAATGCGTAGACAAAAAGGTTTCACTCTCATCGAGCTCTTGATCGTCGTGGCGATCATCGGCATCATCGCGGCCATCGCGATTCCCAACCTGCT
>JAOZPW010000372.1 GCA_029932545.1 Thermoanaerobaculales bacterium
CTGGCCCTTCTCTCTCCTGTTCCCCTGACGATTGACCAACCGGTAACAATCAAGGGCCGGATCGAGGGCCCTGCGGGCGCCTGGGTCGGGCATCTTCATCTGGACCACGAAGGCGGATCGATCGAGATGCGCGATCCCCCGCTGGAAATCACCGATGCCTCGCTCGAGGCACGGTGGAGCAACAGAGGTCTGGAAATCACCGAGGGTTCGGCAAACGTCAACCGGGGTTTTGTCACCCTGGGCGGCGCCTGGGATCCAAAGAGCGGCCAGGGCATCATTGCCGAAATGTCAGACGTGACCACCCTCCTTCCAGGAGGCATCGTCACGCGCTGGGACGGTGTCATCGCCCTGGAACCCGCGTCTGACCACCTGATGATGATTGTCGGCAATCTGAACCTGAAGTACGGGATATGGGACTACCCTTTTGACCTGGGAGCCGCCGTTCGGGGCGGCGGCGATGAGGCCGTCCTCGGCGCCGACGACATCACACACCACATCGGACTGGATGTAGAGGTCCGCGGCGGCGGCGGCGTCGCGGTCGACAACAATCTGGGACAATTCGGTGTCCGCTGGAACACGCTGGAAATTGGCGGCACTGTCGCCCAACCCAGAATCATCGGAGACCTCAATCTGCTGCCCGGCGGGGTGCTGATGGCCGCCGGCCAACCGATCAAGATTCGGAGGGGTCTGGTTCAGTTCACCGGCGACCCACTGACCGACCCCGTACTTGAGGTCATACCGGAGGACCGGACCAGCACGATGTCCGGAAACCTCGACGCCTCGGGGGCCGCCTCACAACAGCAAGCGTCCAACATGGCAGCCGCGGGCCTGGCCTCTGGCCTCGGCGCCGTCTTCGGCCTGGAAAACACAACGATCAGGCCCGAAGAAATCGCCATGGAGACCGATGAAGATACCAGCACCGACTTCTCGATCGGCCAACAGCTGACACATAATACGGCTCTGTTCTTGACGACCGATTTATCAAACAGCCAGAAGCGTACGACCCTGCTCCAACTGTGGCGCCTCCCCTCTTTTCCCGGTTTGACCTTTCAGGCCCTGACCCGGACCGACCCCGGCGAAGCGGACGTCAAACTGCTGCAACGATTCAGCTGGGGAGGCACCCTGGCCACAGACGATCAACCCCAATTGCACAAGGTGTCCCTCGAGGGGGACTGGCCGTGGTCAAAACGGAAACTCCGGAAGGCAACCGGCCTGGTTCGTGACCAACCCTGGGATCCATTCTTTCTTTTCCTCGGAGACATCCGGCTGGAAAAGAAGCTCACTGAAGAGGGATGGCCGGAGGCACGGGTCGACAGCCGGGTCGAAGGCACACCCGAACGGCCCGTTGCGGTCTTCACCTGCTCTCCCGGCCGACGGGCAGGATTCACCTTCGAGGGCGATGAGATCGGCAAGGACCTCAAGTCGAGTCTGCGCCCGCTCTACCGCTTCCCTCCATTCGAACGCACCGCCCTGGCCGAGATGGAACGTCTGGCCACACGACACCTGTGGACATCAGGATATCCTGATGCCACAGTCAACATTATCCCGGATGGAGAGGGTCAGGTCACGGTCTCTGTCGAAAAGGGCCCGGAGACCACCCTGCGCGGCCCCTTTCTCGAGGGAGTACCCGACACCGCCGCTCCCTCTCTGATAGCGCTGCTCAGCCAGTCGACAGAGTTGACCGAGATCTCCAAGGACTCCACCCGGGCCGAGCGGATTGTTCGGCGAACTCTCGCAACCGCCGGTTATCGGGATGTACGCACCGTCGAGAGCTGGACCGAGACCGCAGCCGACGGCGCGGTCGAGGTCCACCTCCGCGTGGATCCCGGACAGCAGGCACGTGCAGTCCGCGTTGATCTTGTCGGTGACGATCCCCTGGGACTGACCAATACCGAGGACTTCGCGATCCGTTCAGATATGATCCTGGACCGCAGAACAATCGATTCAGCGGTGACCTCGCTGCGAAGGTCGTACCGAGAACAAGGCTTCACAGGGGTTCGGGTCCGATCCCAGATCTACGAATACGACGACCAGCAGTGGGCCGTCCTACTCACCCTCGACCCCGGTTCGACTGCGGTTGTTGATCGCATTGAGGTCTCCGGCCGGCGTCATCTCAGCGAAAGAGCCCTTCTCAAAGACCTCCCCGTGCAGCCCGGAGAGATGTTCCTCCTAGACGATCTGGACGACAGCGTAGCGCGCCTTGCCACTTTCGAGCCGATCGAGCGCGTGACGGCAACGACCCGGCCCGATGACGACCGAGTCATCGTCGACCTCGACATCATCGAGAAGGCACGCTGGACGGGTGAGATCGGCGGCGGATGGAACTCCGACCGTGGGGCCACCGCCCGTGTGGGCATCAACGACAACAATCTGTTCGGACGGGGCTTCCGTCTGGGTCTTCGGGGACGATCGGAGCAGGACTTCCTCCAGGGCCGCATCATGCTGACCCTCCCCCCCCTGCCTGGTGGACGTTTTTCGGCCAGCCTCAACGCCAGCTACACCGAGGATGTACTCCCGGCGGAGTTTGAGGGTGACATTGTCATCAACGAGCACATTCGCGGGGCCGCTCTCGAGGGCCACTACCGGCTGAAGCCCGGCCTGTGGACACGCGGCTACTACCGATTCACCCGAACACGCACCTTCGAGGAGGAACCCTTCGACCCAGATTTCCCCTTGGACATCACCATAGATCTGGCGGTGCTCGGCGGGCAGATCGTCATCGACCGGCTGGACAATCCCTTCGACCCCCGCAAGGGCTTCTACACCGCCCTCGACCTCAGTTGGGCCGGTGAAGCGATCGGGTCGGACAAGGAGAACATCCGGAGTCTGCTGACCGGATCCCTGGCTTCGGAACCCGTCGGAGGCTGGACCTGGTTTCAAAGTCTCCGTCTGGGCGCCGCCAAGCCGATCAACGGTGTTCTGGACCGGCAGTCCCGGTTTTTCGCCGGTGGTTCCGCTTCGATCCGCGGCTTCAAGCTGGACAGTGTCGGACCGACCGAAACTCTCGGCGGCGTCACAATCTTCGCCGGGGGCGAGGCGCTCTTCGTGCTCAATGAAGAACTTCGCTTCCCACTATGGCAGAGTTTGAGAGGCGCCGTCTTCATCGATACCGGACAGGTTTGGAAGACGTGGTCGGACGCCGATTTTGACCTCTCCGTCGGCGCCGGCATCGGCCTGCGCTGGAGCACTC
>JAOZPW010000373.1 GCA_029932545.1 Thermoanaerobaculales bacterium
TCAGGTGCAGAGATTGAGGTCGTGCGCAACGATGTCTCGACACCCGAAGAACTGTTGGCGCTCAGACCCCAGGCGATTGTTATCTCGCCTGGCCCGGGACGACCCGAGGATGCCGGCATCACTGAGGATCTGATTCGAGCCGCGGTCGATGTGCCGCTGTTGGGCATCTGTCTTGGTGAACAAGCACTGGCCCAGGTCCACGGAGGCCGGGTCGTACGGGCGCCGGAACCGGTGCACGGCAAGACCTCACCGATTCACCATGACGATTCGACGCTCTTTGCCGGGCTGGTGCAGCCCTTTGAGGCAACGCGGTACCACTCCCTGATCGTCGATCGGGAGAGCCTGCCGGACGAATTGCGGGTGACTGCCTGGACCGACGACGGGCTGGTGATGGCTTTGGAGGATCAAAACCGGCCTCATTTTGGTGTGCAGTTTCATCCGGAGAGTTATCTCTCGAGGTGCGGCATGGACATTCTGGCGCGGTTTCTGAAGCGGGCCGGGGTGGCGGTGAAGAGAGAATGGGATCTGGAAACTGGAAACTAGAAACTGGAAACTGGGAATGACGGTGTGGTCCGAGGGTCTGTGTGCGATTCTAAGGCTCTCGAGGGAGTACCGCTGAGAATGACCGGAGAGAGATGCATGGTTATCGAGAGCAAGAAACTTCTCAATCAACTGTTGGCCGGGGACGATGTGGGGCCGGACGAGATGACGGATTTCATAGGTGCGATGATGGACGGTGAGGTCTCCCAGCCCGCTGCGGCCGGGATCCTAATTGCCCTCCGTGCCAAAGGAGAGACTGCAAGCGAGATCGCCTCAGCGGCAGAGGCGATGCGGCATCGAGTGGTTGAGGTAGGGATCGAGGCTCGTGATCGGGCAGTTGACACCTGTGGAACCGGTGGGGATGGCGCCGACACGATCAATATCTCCACCGCGGCTGCCCTTGTGGCCGCCGCTGCCGGAGTCCCGGTTGCGAAGCACGGCAACCGCTCGGTGTCATCACGCTGTGGATCGGCCGACGTGCTCGAAGCCCTGGGTGTCAACATTGACCTCGACGGTCCCAGCCTGGGATCGATCTGCGATGAGGTTGGTATTACATTTCTCTTTGCGCCCAGGCTCCATCCGGCGATGAAGGCCGTGATGCCCGTGCGTCGGGCTCTGGGAATTCGTACGATATTCAATATGCTGGGTCCCCTGACCAATCCTGCGGGGGTGGGTCGCCAGGTCATCGGAGTCTGGGGCCGTGAGATCCAGGATGTGATGGCCCAGGCCCTGGCCGAATTGGGTGCTGTGCACGCGATGGTGGTTCATTCGGATGACGGGTTAGACGAACTGTCGGTCTTCGCTCCAACCCGTGTCGTCGAAATACGTGATGGACGAGTGGATGGGGTTCGCATGGTGAATCCGGTCGAATTGGGAGTGAAGCCGGGAGAACCCGAGACGCTTCGGGGTGGTAACGTGGCCTTCAATGTGCGGCGACTGCGGGAGGTGCTGAGCGGGCATGAGCACTCTGCCGCCACCGAATCGGTTGCACTCAATGCGGCCGCGGCCTTGGTTGTCGGTGGCATGGCGGATGATCTGGCTGATGGGTTGCAGCAGGCACGGCAGGTCATCGCCTACGGTGATGCCCTCCGAAAACTCGAGCAATTGGCTCGACGGTCGATTGAGGCGGTCGCCGGTGGTTAGCCTTGCGAAGCCTGTGCGCTCTCTGGGCGACGAGCAAGACGCAAGGAATAGCCACAAAAAGGTACAAAAAGGTACAAAAAAGGAAGCCCAGGCGCATGCCGGAACTGCAATTTGGACGGCGGGGTTCCTGCCCCGCATTGATTCGGATTGCTTTGGGCAGCGGGCCCTGAAGGACCCGCCTACAGATTCTGAATCTTCATGGGACCAGGAAGAAAAATGTAGGCGCGTCCTTCAGGGCGCGCGCGGGAATTCTCGGAGGAGAAGTGACTGATCGGAGTCCTTCAAGCACGATCCTGGATCGCATCGTCCAGGCCGCGAAAAACCGCATGGCGGCGACGCCGCCGAGGCCTGATCTTGAAGATGCCGCCTACGCTGCCGTCGACCGGCGCAGGGCCGGTGGACTTCGTTCGCTTCGGCAGGCCCTGGCGGCGTCCGGGCCGCAGATCCTGGCCGAGTGCAAGCACGCTTCGCCATCGGCAGGCGTGCTCCGGGCGCCTTTCGATCCAGTCGCTCTGGCTCGAGCCTACGAGGCCGGCGGGGCGGCGGCGATTTCGGTTGTCGTCGAGCCGGATTTTTTTCTTGGTGATCCTGAATGGATCCCGGAGGTTCGAAGTGCGGTTGCCCTGCCGGTGCTGCGCAAGGACTTCATCGTTTGTGAACAACAGCTCTACGAGACGGCGCTGATGGGCGCCGATGCGGTCTTGTTGATCCAGCGGCTCTTGAGCCCGGAGCGCACGATGGCGCTTTTGGATTTGGCGCACGAGCTGGAGCTGGACGTCCTACTGGAGATCTTCGTCGACGAAGATCCTGAGGTCGCGGTGGCATCGGGCGCCCAGATTCTCGGAGTCAATGCGCGGAATCTGGCGACCTTTGAGACCAGTGTAGACCGGGTCGTGGAGTTGGCCGACGCCCTGCCGGTTGATCGGGTCAGGGTGGCTGAGAGCGGTATCAAGGATCATGCGGATATTTTGCGTTTGTCGGCGGCGGGTTACGACGCCTTCTTGATCGGTGAGACGTTGGTTCGGTCGGCCGACCCCGTTCGCGCTGTGGCGGAGTTGGTTGGTCGGTAGGGTGGGGCTGGGTTCAGGGGTCGGCCTAGACTGCTCGGTCGCTGATGCGGTTTCGGGCAGCGGCCGCGGTCCCGGTCCCGGATTGCGGCCCCGGTAAACGGACCCGGATTGCGGTCCCGGACGCGGCCCTTTGACGCGGTCTGCTGTCCCGGCGCCTGTTCTTCATCCCCGGCCTTCGGGAGCGCCTCGCGCCCCCGCTCGGTCCTTTTCCTCAAGAGGCAGCAATGTTTGCAGCGGGAGAAGGAACTCCTCTTGAGGAAAAGACCTCGGCGGCCTACGGCTTCAGCCGAGACTCGATCGCCGAGGGTGTCGCCGTGGATTGCCACTCATGCCTTTTCTCGCGGCTTCAACGTCATCGGGAGGTCTGCGCAGAGAGAAAGGCATGAATGGCACGTCCCGTTTTGGCGTTTTGGGCGCTCTCGGAGTTGGT